>DASVTZ010000036.1 GCA_036387335.1 Longimicrobium sp. | reverse complement strand
GTGTGCAGCGACTGCGTGCCGCCCAGCACCGCCGCCATCGCCTGGTAGGCCACGCGCACGATGTTGTTCTCCGGCTGCTGCGCCGTCAGCGTCACGCCGGCCGTCTGGGCGTGGGTGCGCAGGCGCCAGCTCTCCGGGTTCTTGCTGCCGTACTTGTCGCGCAGGTGGCGCGCCCAGATGCGGCGGCCGGCGCGGAACTTGGCGATCTCCTCGAAGAAGTCGTTGTGCACGTCCCAGAAGAAGGAGAGCCGCGGCGCGAAGTCGTCCACGTCCATCCCGCGCGCCACCCCGCGCTCCACGTACTCGAAGCCGTTGCGCAGCGTGTAGGCGAGCTCCTGGACGGCTGTCGCGCCCGCCTCGCGGATGTGGTAGCCGCTGATGGAGATCGGGTTGTACCTGGGCGCGTTCTTCGACGCCCACTCGAACATGTCGATCACCAGCCGCAGCGCCGGCTCCGGCGGGTACACCCACGCGTGCTGCGCCTGGTACTCCTTGAGGATGTCGTTCTGGACGGTGCCGCGCAGCTTGTGGAAGGGGACGCCCTGCTTCTCCGCCGCCACCATGTAGAAGGCGAAGAGGATGATGGCCGGCCCGTTGATGGTCATCGACACCGAGACCTGGTCCAGCGGAATCCCGGCGAAGAGCGTCTCCATGTCGTCGAGCGACGAGATGGCCACGCCGCACCTGCCCACCTCACCCAGCGAGCGCGGATGGTCGCTGTCGTAGCCCATCAGCGTGGGGAAGTCGAACACGACGGAGAGGCCGGTCTGGCCGCGGTCGAGCAGGTACCTGTAGCGCGCGGCGCTCTCTTCCACGGTGCCGAAGCCCGCCGCCTGGCGCATCGTCCAGAGCCGCGTGCGGTACATGGTGCCGTACGGCCCGCGCGTGAACGGGAAGTCGCCCGGGAGCCCCACCTTCTCGTTGTAGTAACGCGCCTCCCCGGGAGACGGCTCGGGGCGGTCCAGCGGGGTGTAGAGCGGCTCCACCTCCACCCCGCTCACGCTGGTGAAGCTGTCGTCGCGCTTGGCGGCTCGCTCGTAGGCGCCCTCCCAGGCGGCCCGCCCGCTGCGCAGGGATTCCAGCTCCCGCTCCTTCTGGCGGATCTGCTCCAGCAGGTCGGGCGGGACCGGTGCGGCGCGCATCATCGCTCGATCACCAGCTGCTGGATCCCCGCCGCCGTGTGGCGCACCGTCGACAGCGGCTGGAGGGCGCGGAAGCCGGGCGCCAGGCGGAGCAGCGTCCGCACGGCGACGGCGGTCTGCGCGCGGGCGAGCGCTGCGCCGATGCAGCGGTGCACCCCGCCGCCGAAGGCGAGGTGGGCGCCCGGGGGCCGGTCCAGGCGGATGGCGTCCGGATCGGCGAAGCGGGCCGGGTCGCGGTTTGCGGCGGCCAGCGAGAGGCGCACCACCGCGCCCGCGGGGATCGTGGCCCCGCCGAGCTTCACCTCCTCGTTGGCCACACGGACGATGGTGTGCTCCGGAGGGCTCAGCCGGAACACTTCGTCCGCGAAGCGCTCCGCCAGCGCGGGCTCGGCGGCGATGCGGGCGCGCACCTCGTCGTGCCGGACGAGGAGGAGAACGGCCGAGGGAAGGACGCGCGCCAGCGTGTCGGTGCCCGCGATCCAGAGGAGCCGGACCAGGCTGCGCGCCGCCTCGTCGCCGAGCCCCTCCTCCCTCAGCGCGCGGTACACGGCGGTTTCGCCCGCCACCGCGTCCAGCGGCTCCCGCAGCTCGGTGAACAGCCGCTGCGTGTTTCCCTCCGCGGCGTGGCGCGGCTCCACCAGCGCGACGGCCGCGCGGGGATCCATCCCGAGCACGTCCGCCCCGATGGCGTGCGCGAACGGGATGGCGAAGCCGTGCACCACCTCCACCTCGCGCCCTTCCAGCAGCGGCTGCAGCAGCCCCGCCGCGGTTCGCTCGCCCAGCTCCACGCGGTGCTCGAGCGCGGCGGCCGTGAAGTGGCGGGACACGAGCCGCCGCGCCGCCGTGTGCTCCGGGGGGTCGCTTCCCAGGAGCACCGGGTCCGCGTCCCGCATCACCTCCAGCGCGCTGGAAAAGCTGCCGTGCCTTGCGAGAGCGCCCAAGACGTCCGCGTGGTGCAGGACCAGCCAGCTTCCGTCGCGAACGATGAAGTGGACGCTCCCCTGCGCACGGAGCGCCCGGTAGACGCCGAACAGGTCGGCCCGGACGGAGGGGTCCGCGAAGTCCACCGTGCGGGCCGACACGGGCGCCGGCGCGGGGCGGGGCATCGCGCGGAGCCCTCGCGCCTGCCGCCGGGCGTGCGCCCACGAGTCCGCCTCGCGCTCCGGGTGCATCGAGTTGATGAAGCGCACCCGGCCGCCCCGCGCGGTGGCCGCGGCCTCGATGCCGGCGTGGGCCCCGTGCTGCGCCCCCAGCTGGACGACGGTGTCGAACCCCCGGTCCAGCGCCGCCGACACGGCCTGGTTCAGGTGAAAGGAACGGCTCACCATCCACCCGAAGAAGCGCGCGTCGAAGGGCGAGCCCGGCGGAATCTCGCCCCCCGCGGCGGAGGAGTAGACCGGGCAGCGCGCGGCGAGCGTCGTGATGCCGCGGAGCTGCTCCGCCAGCCAGGCGCGGTCCACGTGCAGGCGCGGCGTGTGGTAGCTCCACTCCGTCGGCCTCTCGCGCTCCACGAAGCCGCCCAGAAAGGCGCGGATCGCGTCCGCGTCCGCCTCGCGCGAGAGCACCACGGCCGTTCCCGGCGCGGAGCCGCCCAGGTAGTCGAGGCGCGCGGGGGCGGTGCGGCAGAGGCGCGCCGCCTCCGCAGCGGTCGCCTTCAGCACGAACATCCGCTCCGGCGTGCGCGTGAGCGAGATGGCGTGCGACACCGCCGCGATCACGCGGGCGCAGTCCGCGCGCGACAGGGCGCCGGCCGCGTACGGCGCCACCATCTCGCCCAGGCTCAATCCGAGGACGCCTCCGGCCTCGATCCCCTGCTCGCGCCAGAGGTCCACCTGCCCGATCTGCATCACGCCGAGCCGGACGATTTCATCGCGGCGGGCCAGCTCGGGGGTCGCGGCGGGGGCGTCGCCGCCGCCCCGGAACGACGGCGCCGGAGACCATCCGAGCACCTCTTCCACGACGGACGAAGCCTCGTCGACGGCGGCGCGGAAGGCGGGCTCGTGGCGGTACAGGTACTGCCCCATGCCGGGCCACGCGCCAGACCCGCCGGGGAGGAAGAAGAGCACCTGCCCCCACTGTGGCGCGATCCGCCGGGTGACGCTGGCCGCCACGCGGTGCAAGCTCGGGAATGGATTCAACGCGGGGGCCTGCGGTTCGTGAGCGGTGGGGGCGTAGACGGCGGGAGCACCATTCTAGGCGCTTCCGCGGGCCGCCGACAGGTGGCTGTACCGCCGGATCGCCGAGCACGAGCGGGCTGCGTTCTCAGCCGGGCCGGGAACGGGGTCCGGCCGGCGAAGGTCACTTGACGGCGCGCGAACGGAGCCGGTAATGTTCGCGCCGTGTTCCTCTGCCAGGGCGCACCCACCCCGAATCCACCCCGCCGGTGGCGCGCAAGCGTGCTCGCCGCGTCGCCCCCACCCCCTGCCGGCGAACCTTGGGACCGACGTCTTCGCCGGCCGCTGGCGCGATCCGCGGCGCGCTGGCCGCGGGGCTTCAGCGCCTGGCCGGTCTGGCGGGAAGGGAACCGATGCTGGAGGACCTGGCACTGATCCTCACCATCCCCAGGACCGGTACCTACACCCTGGTGGAGCTCGTCCGGGGCCTGGGAATCCGGGCGGACGTGCGTGGAACGAGCCACCAGTTGTGCCTGCGCCGCCCTCCGGAAGAGTGGGAACGCGACGGCCGGCGGCGTAGCGTGCTGGCTGCCGCCGCGTGGGACCGCGGGCGCACCAACGAGCGCTGGGAGGCGCACCGGCACCTTCGGCGCAGGGCTCCCGCCGCCGGCTGCGACGCCCCCCGCAAGGTCCACGTGATCGCCTCCACCCGGGAGCCGGTGAGCCAGCGGCTGTCCCACGCGTTCTTCAGCGCGAGCGAGAGCCCGGAGTTGACTGGCGTGAGCTCGGCACTCGGCCAGCTGACGGACAGGGAGCCGCACCGGGCGGGGCTCCTGAGCGGCGCCCACTGGTGGGAGCTCGACGTGTGGTTCGACCGGCACGTGAAGCCCAACCTGGGCATCGACGTCTTCGCCGAGCCGTTCGACCGGGCCCGCGGCTGGCAGATCTACGAGGGGGAGGATGCGCGGCTCCTGCTGGTGCGGCAGGAAAGCTTCGACGCCCTCCCGGAGGCGGCGGGCGTCTTCTTCGGGCTCCGCGCGGGCGCGGTCCCGGACGCCAACGCCGGCGAGGGCCACGCCTATCGCGGCAGCTACCGGGAGGCACGCGAAAGGGTCAGGGTGCCGGCCTCGCTCCTGGACACGGTGTACTCGGCCCGCTACGCGAGCCATTTCTACACGCCGGACGAGATCCGCGCGTTCAAGAAACGCTGGAGCGAGCCCGCTCCCTGACCCCGGCGGCGGGAGTACCATTCCAGGAGCCTCCGCGCGCCGCCGGCAGGTGGCCGTCCCCGGCGGCTCCGCCAGGGGGAGCCCGGCGGCCAGCGTCACTTGACGGCGCGCGAACGGAACGGATATTGTTCGCGCCGTGCTCCTTACCGGAGCGCACCCCCCCTGGATCCTCCCCGCTGGCGGCGCGCGACCGTGCCCGCCGCGATGGCCCCGCCGAGTGTGCAGCAATCGATGAAAAGGTACCTTTCAGGCTGTCTCGGGGCGCTGGCGGCGGTGGGTCTCGCCGCGTGCGCCGGAGAGGCGGGGGGATCCAGCCCCGCCGCGGCGGCGCACGGCGGGCACCACGCCGGTGCGATGGCGGCGGAGATCGCCTTCCTGTTTCCCGACGGTGACGACCGGGGATGGGCGGCGGTGCAGAACGGCACGCACGGCGCGAAAGCCCCGGCCGTTCCGCTGGCGGCGCTTCCGGCCGCCACCCGCGCGCGGCTCGTCCACCAGCTCGGGCTGGTGGCCGAAGTGGCGAGAAAGTACCCGACGGTCCGGGACGTGGAGGCCGCGGGGTACCGCCGCGTGGCGGGGTTCAGCCCCGGCACCGGCGTCCATTACGTGGCCGAGGGACGCACGATCAAGGGACCCGTTCCCACCGACGACGATCTGCTGAACCCCCTGGCGCTCGTCTTCGACGGCACGTCGCCGGAATCGTCGGTCGCCGGCATCATGTACGCGTACGACGCCCCGGCCGACGGTGGCGGCCGCGCCGACCCGGAAGGGTTCGCGGGGCCGAACGACCAATGGCACCTCCACTCCGACATCTGCGTTGTGCGGCGGAGCGACGGCAGCTTCGACGCCGTCCCCGGCAAGAACGCGGACGAGGCGAGCTGCAAGGCGAAAGGCGGCACGCTGCACGTGGGCACCACCGGCTGGAACATCCACGTGTGGGTGGCTCCCGCGTACACGAACCCGCTGGGCGTGTTCGCCCACACCAACCCGGCGATCACCTGTCCCGACGGAAGCTACCGGAGAGCGCGGCCCGATCCGCTGAACCCCTGCGCTCCCGCCGGCGCGCGTCCCGGCCAGGGCGGCACGTAACCCGGCCGGCCGCGTGGCGCTCCCGGAGGGCGGCACCCGCTCGGCGGGTGCCGCCCTTTCACGTGTGCGGGCCGCCGCGGCCGAACGAGTGAGCCGGCCGCGCCGCACCCACCCGCGAACGAGCGGAGCCGTAGCCCGATGCGTCGCCACCTGATCCACGTGGGATATCCCAAGGCGGGCTCCACTTTTCTGCAGGCGTGGTTCAGCCGGCACCCGGCGTTCCGGTACGCGGAGGGCGGGATTGCCGGGTACCGCTCCGTGTACCAGATGTGCAGCCGCTCCGACGCCCCTTTCAGCTGGCACGTCACCAGCTGCGAGGGGTTCGCCGCGCCATACGACGGGATGGACGGGCTCGGGGTGGAGGGGGTGGGCGACCACGAATCCGTTATCGAGCGGATCGGCGAGCGCCAGGCGGAGGTCTGCGGCACGCTGCGCACGCTGTACCCGGGGAGCCGCATCCTGATCGTCACGCGCGGCTTCCGGGCGATGATCTACTCCGGCTACTCGCAGTACGTCCGCACCGGCGGAACCCTCTCGCTCGCGGAAGTGTGCGCGGCGCACGTGGGCCGGTGCGCGCGCGGCGAGCGCCTCCACCTGGACTTCGACTACCTGATCGGGATGTACGCGGAGGCGTTCGGCGGCGAGAACGTCATCGTCCTCCCCTACGAGCTCCTTCGTGACGACCGGCACCGGTTCCTGGCCGTGCTGGAGGCGCGGCTGGGAGTGGAGCACGCCGAGACGGACGTGGGGCGCGTCAACCCGTCGCTCTCTCCCGAAGAGCTGTACTGGTACCCGCGCATCTCGCGCGCCCTTGTGGAAGGGACGGCGAGGGCCGGGCAGGGACCCGCTCGCCGGGTAGAGCGGTGGTACCTGCCGCGCGCGCTGGACAACCGGCTGCGCCCGCTGGTGCGCCTCCTCGCGCGCGCCAGGCCCGGCCGCGCAGTTACCGCGGCACAGGTGCCGCGCGAGCTGCTGCGCTGCTACCAGGGGAAGGCGGCCAGCCTCCGCCAGGACCCGCTCTACGCCCCGTACGCGGCCGATTACCTTTGGGAGGAGGGCGCGGGAGCGGGCTCGTAATGCGTCACTGCGCGCGCGCCGCGCTCCCCGGGCGGTTGACACGAACGCCCCCGTGCTGCGATGATGCCAGTGCAAGACGGGCGTTTTCGTGGATTTCCCCGCGTCCGACCCGTCGTCTCCGCGCATGAAGATCATCGTCACCGTCCACCAGTTCCTCCCCGACTACTCCGCTGGCACAGAGGTAATCGCGCTCGGCATCGCCAGGGAGCTCCAGGCGCGCGGCCACGAGGTGGTGGTGGTGACCGGCTACCCCGACCCGCGCCCGCTGCGCGACGAGGAGCGCTTCGACCGCTACACGTACGACGGGCTGCGGGTGGAGCGCTTCCGCCACTCGCCCGATCCCATGGGCGACCAGCAGGTGGTGACGGAGCTCGCCTACGACAACCATCTCTTCGCGCGCGCTTTCGACCGGCTGCTGGCCGAGGTGGAGCCGGATGTCGTCCACTTCGTCCACCTGGCGCGTCTGTCGGCGGCGCTGATCGGGCCGTGCGTGGAGCGCGGCATCCCGACCGTCTTCACCGCGACGGACTTCTGGCCGGTGTGCCCGTACAGCCAGTTGCGG
>DASVTZ010000035.1 GCA_036387335.1 Longimicrobium sp. | reverse complement strand
CCGAGCCGGAAGGGCTGGCGAGCATCGCCCGCATCGCGGACACGTACCGCACCACCGACCTGCCGCGGCGCCTCGCCAAGTACCAAGGTGACAACGCGGAAGGCGCGTTCTGGGGATGGAACCGCGTGTGGCTGGACCCCGAGTTCCGCGCCTGGAACATCGAGGAGTACC
This sequence comes from Longimicrobium sp., assembly GCA_036387335.1. Classification (NCBI taxonomy): domain Bacteria; kingdom Pseudomonadati; phylum Gemmatimonadota; class Longimicrobiia; order Longimicrobiales; family Longimicrobiaceae; genus Longimicrobium; species Longimicrobium sp. The sequence goes on along the minus strand of DASVTZ010000035.1, from coordinate 8,856 downwards.
TGGGCCTCATCCGCGTCCCCACCCTCGTCATCCAGGGCGAGGACGACGAGTACGGGACGATGCGACAGGTGGAGGCGATCGAGCGGCAACTCGCCGGCCCCGCCGAGATCCTCGTCCTCTCCGACTGCGGCCACACGCCGCACCGCGACCAGCGTGAACGGGTGCAGGCGGAGATAGTGCGTTTCGTCCAGGCCCACGTAGATGCACGTCACGGGTAGTCTCACGCAGAGGCGCAGAGACGCAGGGAGAGAACCGCGAACAGCCTCACACAGAGGGCACAGAAGGAAACCGTAAGCCACAGAGGAAAAACCTCCATGGTTGTTCTCGCCCTATCGCACTGTGTCTCAGTGTGCGATCCGCCGTTCCTCTTTCCTCTCCTGCGTCTCTGCGCCTCTGCGTGAGTCATGTGGTTGCATTACTTTCCGCGGCTCCGCGCCTCCGCGTGAGACCCGCTGTTCGTACACCCAAAGTGAACAGAGGCTTCCCGCGGCGCGGCTTACTCGATAGAATCCGCTCCGTTCCGGGCGCTCCGTGCGGGCGCCGCGAGAGATGAGAAGCCTGCGCAGGGATACAGATGGCCGGGCACCGACCCGAAAACCCGCTGATCGTCCAGAGCGACCAGACGGTGCTGGCCGAGGTGGCGAGCCCGCGCTTCCAGGAGGCGCGCGACAGGCTGGCGCGCTTCGCCGAGCTGGTGAAATCGCCCGAGCACGTGCACACCTACCGCATCACCCCGCTCTCCGTGTGGAACGCCTGCGCCGCGGGCGCCGATCCGGCCGACATCGTGGAGGGGCTGCGCGACCTGGCGAAGTACCCGGTCCCCGCCAACGTGGAGTCCTCCATCCGCGACGCCGCCTTGCGCTACGGGCGTCTGCGGCTGGTGCGCGACGAGGACGGGCTGGTGCTGTGCGGCGACGATCCCGCGCTCCTGGAGCTGGTGTCGCGGATCAAGGGTGTGGCGCCGCACCTGGGGGAGCGCCTCTCACCCACCGCCTTCCGCATCCCTCCGGCGGAGCGCGGGCGCATCAAGCAGGCGCTGGTGAAGGCCGGCTGGCCGGCGGAGGACGTCGCCGGCTACACCCCCGGCGAGCCGCTTCCCATCTCCCTGCGCACCGTAACGCGCGGCGGCGAGCCCTTTGCGTTGCGCGCGTACCAGGAAGACGCGATCGCCGCCTTCCACGCGGGCGGCTCGGAGCGGGGCGGCTCGGGGGTGGTCGTCCTCCCCTGCGGCGCGGGGAAGACGCTGGTGGGGATGGAGTGCATGGCGCGCGTGGGGAGCTCCACCCTGGTGCTCACCACCAGCGTGACCGCCGTGCGCCAGTGGATCCGCGAGATCCTGGACCGCACCACGCTGCACGAAGATCAGGTGGGGGAGTACACCGGGCAGGCCAAGGACGTAAAGCCGGTGACCGTGGCCACCTACCAGGTGCTCACGCACCGGGACAGCCGCGAGGGCGCGTTCCGCCACCTGGAGCTGTTCGACCGGCGCGACTGGGGGCTGATCGTGTACGACGAGGTGCACCTCCTTCCCGCGCCCGTCTTCCAGGTGACGGCCGGGCTGCAGGCGCGCCGGCGCCTGGGCCTCACCGCCACCCTGGTGCGCGAGGACGGGCGCGAGGACGACGTCTTCGCCCTGATCGGCCCCAAGAAGGCGGACGTTCCCTGGAAGGAGCTGGAGGGGCAGGGGTGGATCGCCCGCGCCACCTGCACCGAGGTGCGCGTCCCCCTCTCCGAGGAGCTGCGGATGGAGTACGCCGTCACCGAGCCGCGCGAGCAGTTCCGCGTCGCGTCGGAGAACCCGGACAAGCTGGAGGTGGCGCGCCGCATCCTGGCGCTCCATCCCGGCGAGCCCGCGCTGCTGATCGGGATGTACGTGGACCAGGTGGAGTGCCTGGCGCGCGGGCTGGACGTGCCCGTCCTCACCGGGAGCACCGGGCAGCGGCGCCGCGACGTGCTGTACCGCGACTTTCGCGAGGGGCGCATTCCCGTGCTCGCCGTGTCGAAGGTGGCCAACTTCGCCGTGGACCTGCCCGACGCGGCGGTGGCGGTGCAGGTGTCGGGGACCTTTGGATCGCGGCAGGAGGAGGCGCAGCGGCTGGGGCGCATCCTGCGGCCGAAGAAGGGCGCAAACCAGGCACACTTCTACACTCTGGTGAGCCGCGACACCGTGGAGCAGGACTTCGCCCTCAAGCGCCAGCTCTTCCTCTGCGAGCAGGGCTACGAGTACCGCATCGCCGACGCGGAGGAGTTCGCCGGATGAAGCTGGCCGACCTGGACTGGCGGGGGGTCCTGGCGACCCTCCCGGATTGGGAGGCGCTCTCCCCCGCCGCGCGCCGCGCCTTCGTGGAGGTGAAGCCCGAGGGGACCGCCGCGTCGGTGCTGGGGGCCGCGAAGGCGGAGCTGGAGAAGGCCGGGATGATCGTCGTGGCCGGGGCGCAGGGCACGCTGTGGGAGGCGACCCCGCGGTACCACGCGCTGCTCCTGGCCCTGCGGACGATGCACGGCTTCCCCGTCCTGGACGCCAACGAGCCGGCGCTCGCGGCGGACTACGTGCGCGAGAATCTCACGAACGACGAGGCCAGGCGGATCAGCACCACGGGCTACTCGTGGGCGAATCCCGTGCAGGTCGCGGAGCAGACCTTCTCCGTGGGCTGGGTGGAAGGGTTCCTCGCGCTGCAGGATCGCCGCGCCGCGGCCAGGTGGGAAGCGCAGCTCGTCACGCAATCCGAGGGCACGCACCTGATGCACCACGGGGTGTTCGACGCACTCCAGGTGCTGGTGCGCTCGTTCGCCGGCAATCCGCGCGGCGTGCCCCTCCGCGAGATCCTACCCGGGCTGGACGACGACACGCGCGCGGCGGTGCTGAAGGCGGGGTTCCGCTATCTCCTCCTCTTCCCCACCCTTCGCGAGCAGGGGCCCGAAGCGGTGGTGGGGCTCAGCCCGGGCGCCGCGCTGCGGCTCGGACCGCCGCCGCCCGCGCCAAAACCCGCGGAGCCCGCCGAGAGCTTCGAAACGCCCTACGCACTCGCGGACATGACCGCGGTGCTGGTGGAGGTCGCCACCGCCCCCATCCCCCTGCGCGGCGACGGTGTGCTGTACGCCCGGGCGCAAACGACGCTGGCGTCCCGCCTCCAGCCGCTCCCGGCGTGGGTCGGCGAGATCCTGGACCTCCCGGAGGACCTCGACGAGGAAGACGACTTCGACGAGGACGAGGACGCGCAGCGCGGGCGGCGGCGCGCCGGTCCGGGCCCCGAGCTCATCGCGCGGGCCACCGCCGCCGCGCGGGCGCTGATCAGCTTCGGGCTCGCCGCCACGCGTGAGGACAAGAGCGGCAAGCGCCATCTCGCCGCCACCAAGGAGGGCGTGCGCTGGCTGGAGCTTGGGGAGGGCGAGCGCCTCCGAGGGGTGCTCCAGCTCCTCCGTGCGTCGGGCCAGCGCAACCCTCCGGGGTGGTACGACCCGTCCCGGGGGAGCGACTTCTTCCCCACGCGGCTCGGCGTCGAGATCCCCAGGGGCGCGGGGGTGGACCTGCGCACGGCTACGGCCGCCGTGTTCCTCTCCATCCCGCCGGGTGCAGTGGTGCCGGTGGAGGAGCTGCTGCTCTTCCACTCCGTCGCGGCGAACCCATTCCTCGGCCCGGGCCTCCGCAAGCTCCTGGAGAAGCGGTATTCGTCATCGACTCCGTCCACCCGTGAGGGGTGGGAGCTTCTCTGGATCGACCTGCTGCGCACTTTTCTGGCGCTGCGGCTCTTTGCGTTCGGCGGCGCGCGGCTGGCCCGCACGGCGGACGGCGTTCCCTGCGTGGGGCTGACGCCGGTCGGACGCTACCTGCTGGGCGCCACCGACAGCTTTGAGTACGCGCCCCCGCCGGAGGGCGAGGTGCTGGTGCAGCCCGACTTCGAGATCGTGTTCCTTGCGCCCGCCCCGCGCCTGGAGCCGGAGATGGCGCGCTTCGCGGACCGCGTCGGCGCGGGGGTGGGGGCGCTCTTTCGCATCACGCGCGCTTCCGCGATCCGCGCCGCCGAGCAGGGGCTGACCGGCGACCAGGTGGTGGGATCGCTGGAGCAGGTCGCGCGCGGCGGGGTGCCGGCCAACGTCGCTCGCCAGGTGCGCGACTGGATGGGGAGCACGCGCAGGGTGAGCCTGCTCCCGGCCATCCTCATCGAGTGCCCCGACGCCGACACCGCCGCGCGGGTACGCGCCGCCGGCGGAAAACAGGTGGAGGCGATCACCCCGACCATCCTTCGCGTGAAGGCGCAGGGGAAGGACCGGACCGCGCTCGTCAAGCGGCTCCGCGAGAAGGGGATCTTCGTTTCAGACTGATTCGCCCCTGAAACCGTGGGGCATCCGTTGTGCGCAACGATGCGGGCGGGGAGCCGGGATGCACAACAGCGCGTGAGTACGTCGATGCGGAGAGCTCGGGGAGCAGGTTGTGCCGCGGTGATGGCGGTGCTGCTGGCGGGCGGTGTGGAGGCGCAGGAGTTCCGGGAGAACGTGGCGCACCCGTGCCAGGACTTCTGGATGCTCACGCGCACCGAAGTGGTGGACTGCCTGCGGCGCGACTACGCGGCGGCCGATGCCGAGCTGAACCGCGTGTACGCGGCGAAGATGGCCAGCCTCTCCGCCGCGGCGCGCAACGCCCTGCTCCAGGACCAGCGCGCCTGGCTCGTGCGCTACGACCGCGTGCTTACCGCGTACTACTCGCGCCCCTGGGCCAACCACTCCATCGCCAAGGTGCTCCCCTCGCAGATCCTCGCCGTGCGGCAGCGGACCGCGTACGTGCGCCGGTTCAGGGGGTAGCGCCCATCCCCCGCAGCTTTCCCCTCGCGATCTCTTCGCGGCGCTCGTTGGTGTTCAGCTCCAGGAAGCGGCGGTAGTTGGCGATGGCCGCCGGCTTCTGCCCGCGCACCCGGTACACCTCTCCCAGGTTGGCGTAGGCGATGGCGCGGTTGGGATCCAGCCGCACCGTCTCGCGCAGCTCCCGCTCCGCACCGGCCAGGTCGCCGCTCTGGAAGAGGGCCCATCCCAGCTGGTTGCGATAGTGCGCGTTGCCCGGCGCCGCCGCCACCGCCCGCCTGAATCCCGCCACCGCCGCCGGAAAGTCCCCGACTTCGAAGCGCTGCTCCGCCTGGCGCGCCGCGCTCGCCGCGGCGGGGCTCGACGCGGGCGCGGGGGTCCGCGGTGGCGTGGACGTGCCCGCGAACGTGCCGCTGGCCGCCGGGGCGGTGCCGGGCTGGGCGGGAGGCGCTGCACCGCCGGCAGGTGCCGCACCACCGCCGGGCACGGCGCCGCCGGCAGGGACCCCACCCGAGCCCGGCTGCTGCACTGCTCCGGCCTCGGCCGGGTCTCCGCCGTCGGGGGCGCTCCAGGCGAGAGAGTCGGGCGTGCGCGCGGGCGGCGGAGTCGCGGCGGGCGGCGCGGCTGCCGTGGTCTGCTCGACGGGACGCGGTGCATCCGGTGTGTCGCGAGACATCGCCCACCACGCGCCGCCGCCCACGAGCAGGAGCAGCGGAACCCCCACGAGCAGCGCGGGTGAAGCACGGCGGCGCGCCGGACGTCCAGTGACTGGCACACCCGCCGGCACGCGCTCCGCCAGGAGCGGCACCTCGCGCGTGGGATCCGCGAGCGGGGCGGGCGGCGTCTCGCGCACGGGCTCGGCCGCGGGCGTGGGCACGACAACGGGAGGCGCCACGACCCCCGGCACCGCCGCGGCCGGCTCGGTGGCGGGGAGCATCACCGTCTCCGACGCCTCGACGGGCACGACGACCGGCACGGCTTCGGCGCGGAGCGAGGTGAGAGCGGCATCCAGCGCCTCGGCCATCTCGCCGGCGTCGGCGAAGCGGCGCTCCGGGTCCAGCTCCATCGCCCTGCGGATGATCGGCTCGACCTGGGCGGGGATGGCATCGAACGAGGGCGGATCGGCCGCGTCCCCGCGCGTCAACAGGCGAATCTGCTCGGGGTCGAACGGGCGCTCCCCCGTCAGCAGCTCGTACCCGATCACCCCCAGGCTGTACACGTCGGACGCGGGGGAAAGGTCGCGCGCGTCCTGGAGCTGCTCCGGCGATGCATAGCGCGGCGAGAGCGGCGCGGCGCCCCGGGTCAGCTTCGTGAGCGACTGCTCGGCGTCGCGGATGCGCGCGATGCCGAAGTCGAGCACGCACACGCGGAAGCGCTCCTCGCGCTCGTGCTCCGCGAGGAAGATGTTGGCCGGCTTCACGTCGCGATGAATCAGCCCGCCGCGGTGTCCCGCCGCGATTCCGTGCGCGGTGTCGCGGAGGATGCGCACCGCCGCGGGCGTCTCCAGCCGCTCCGGGCGTGCGAGGCGGCGCGACAGGTCCTCGCCGCGCAGCAGCTCCATCACCAGGAAGTCGAGCTCCAGGTCGGGATCGGTCCCTACGTCGTAGACGGTCACGACGTTGGGATGGTCCAGGCTGGCGGCGACGCGCGCCTCGCGCTCGAACCGGCGGCGGATCTGGTCGCGCGTCGCCGCGTCCGCCGCGACCACGGTGATGACCTTGACCGCCACCGTGCGGCCGAGGCGTTCGTCGTGGGCCCGGTACACGGCTGCGAAGCCGCCCCTGCCGATCACTTCCTCGATCCGGTAGCGGCCCATCAGCGTGCGGCCGGCGAGGAGCCCTTCGAGTCCGGACATGGCGTCGGGTTGAGTCGTGGCGCGCGCGGTACCCCGGGAATGCCGCGCATCCGGCAAGATACGATCCGGGGGGACGGAAGTGCGTGAGTGCGTGAGTGCGTGAGTGCGTGACAGGAGGAACGGGCATCCTCCCTTCTTCTGTCATCCTGAGCGACGCGCCGCGCCAACCTTGCCCCGTCACGAACCTGTGGCGCGGAGCGAAGGATCTACTGCGCGTGGCGCGAGGCCCGTGGTACGGCGCCGTCCTCCTGCCTCGCCGGCTAGATCCTTCGGTCGCCGCGGGAGTACGGCGCACCGTGAGCATCCGTCGCGCGGCTCCCTCAGGATGACAAATGGGGGGGGAATCGGATCGGCGAGCCGCCACTTCACGCGAAGACAACGCACTCACGCACTAACGCACTCACGCACTTCCCTTCCCTTCCCTTCCCTTCCCTTCCACCGAACGATCGCCCAAACTACCTTGTCCCCCCACCCCCGCACCCGTTTCCACGCACGAAGCCCCTCCATGCCCAAGTCCGTCCGCATCCTGCTGTGGAGCGCCGTAGCCGTGCTGGGCGCGGCGGCCATCGCGGTGATGGCGCTGCACAGAGGCGAAACCATCAACGCCGCCTGGCTGGTGGTGGCGGCGGTGTGCACCTACGCGGTGGCGTACCGCTTCTACGCGCGCTTCCTGGCCACGAAGGTCTTCGAGCTGGACGATCGCCGCGCCACTCCATCGGAGCGGCTGGAGAACGGAGTGGACTTCGTGCCCACGCACCGGTGGGTCCTCTTCGGCCACCACTTCGCGGCGATCGCGGGGGCGGGGCCGCTGGTGGGGCCGGTGCTGGCGGCGCAGTTCGGATACCTGCCGGGGACGCTCTGGCTGATCGTGGGCGTGGTGCTCGCCGGGGCGGTGCAGGACTTCATCATCCTCTTCGCATCCATGCGCCGCGACGGCAAGTCGCTGGGGCAGATGGCGCGCGAGGAGATCAACACGACGGCCGGGTTGATCTCCATGGTGGCCGTGCTCGCCATCATGGCGATCCTTCTGGCCGTGCTCGCGCTCATCGTCGTCAACGCGCTGGCGCATTCGCCCTGGGGGCTCTTCACCATCGCCTGCACCATCCCCATCGCCCTGCTGATGGGGTGGTGGATGCACGCCTTCCGCCCCGGCCGCGTGGGCGAGGCGTCCGCGATCGGGGTGGTGCTGGTGTTGGCCGCGGTGGTGGCCGGCGGGTGGGTGGCCAGGAATCCCGCGTGGGCCGCCGTCTTCACCGTCGAGAAGACGACGCTCGTCTGGCTGATGGCGGGGTACGGCTTCGTCGCCTCCGTGCTCCCGGTGTGGGTCCTCCTCTGCCCGCGCGACTACCTGAGCACCTTTCTCAAAATCGGCACCATCCTGGGGCTCGCGGTGGGGATCCTGGTGTCGCTCCCCGTCATCCACATGCCGGCCATGACGAGGTTCGTGGACGGCACTGGGCCGGTGTTCAGCGGCAAGCTCTTCCCGTTCGCCTTCATCACCGTGGCGTGCGGCGCCATCAGCGGCTTCCACGCGCTGGTGGCCTCCGGCACCACGCCCAAGATGCTGAGCCGCGAGAGCGACGCGCGCATGGTGGGCTACGGGGCGATGCTGATGGAAAGCTTCGTGGGGGTGATGGCGATGGTGGCCGCCGGCATCCTGCAGCCCGGCGTCTACTTCGCCATCAACTCGCCCGCGGGGGTGGTCGGCGGCACGCTGGCCGAGGCGACGCGCACCATCGCGACGTGGGGCTTCGTGGTGACCCCCGGCGACATGGAGGCGCTGGCGCGGCAGGTGGGCGAGCAGACGCTGCTGGCGCGCACCGGCGGCGCGCCCTCGCTGGCGGTGGGGATGGCGCAGATCTTCTCGGGGGTGTTCGGCGGCAGCGCGCTGGCGGCGGTGTGGTACCACTTCGCCATCATGTTCGAGGCGCTGTTCATCCTCACCACCATCGACACGGGCACGCGCGTCGGCCGCTTCATGCTGCAGGAGCTGCTGGGGCACGTGTGGAAGCCGCTGGGGCGCACCTCGTGGTATCCGTCCGTCGTGCTCTCCAGCGGGTTGATGGTGGCGTTCTGGGGGTACTTCCTCTACCAGGGCGTGGTCGATCCGCTGGGCGGCATCAACTCGCTCTGGCCCCTCTTCGGCATCTCCAACCAGCTCCTGGCCGCCGTCGCGCTCTGCGTGGGGACGACGGTGCTAATCA
>DASVTZ010000034.1 GCA_036387335.1 Longimicrobium sp. | reverse complement strand
CGATGATGCCGACCGGGATCCCCGCGATGCGCCCGTGGCCGCAGATCATCTCCGGCGCGTAGTCCGCCTGGAACTCGTCGAACTCGCCGCGGTCCAGGATGCAGCGCAGCACCTCGCGCACTTCGTACGGCTGGCGGTGGTTGGCCGGCAGGAGGTCGTACAGCTCCGCCTCTGCGCGGGCCGGCGGGGCGGCTTCGCCGATGGGGAGGGCGGTGGCGGGCGCGCGCGGAAGCTCGCGCACCAGGTCGCGGATCTTGGCCACGCAGGCGCGGTCGTCCGCCACGCGGTAGTGCGCCACGCCGGAGATGGCGTTGTGCGTGTACGCGCCGCCCAGCGTCTCGCTGTCGGTGCTCTGCCCCGTGGCGCCCTTGACCAGGTTGGGCCCGCCGAGCCCCATGAACGACGTCCCCTCCACCATCAGGATCACGTCGGAGAGCGCGGGGAGGTACGCGCCGCCGGCGATGCACGGCCCCATCACCGCGGCGATCTGCGGCACCTTGAGGTAGCGCCGCATGATGGAGTTGTAGTAGAAGAGCCGCGACGCGCCGTACTGCCCCGGAAAGACCCCGCCCTGGTACGGCAGGTTCACCCCCGCCGAGTCCACCAGGTACAGGATGGGGACGCGGCAGCGCATGGCGATCTCCTGCGCGCGCAGCATCTTGGTGATCGTCTCGGGCCACCAGGAGCCGGCCTTGACGGTGGCGTCGTTGGCCACGATCACCACCTCGCGCCCCGCCACGGTGCCGATGCCGGTGACCACGCCGGCGGCGGGCGCCTGCCCGTCGTAGCGGTCGTGGGCCACCAGCAGGCCGATCTCCTGGAAGCGCGTGCGCGGGTCCATCAGCAGGCCGATGCGCTCGCGGGCCGTCAGCTTGCCGTCGGCGTGCTGCTTGTCGATGCGCTTGGGCCCGCCCCCCTGGCGGAGGCGGGCTTCGAGCTCGCGCAGCTCGGCGGCGAGCGCGCGGGCACGCCCCGGGGCGGCGGCCGCGGGGGCGCTGGGTGCGGCGGGAGCGCTCACGCCTCGGCGGTCTCCCGGTCGCGCCCGTTTTGGGCGTACCAGTCGCGGATGTACTCCACGGCGGCGGTCGTGGGGGTCCCCGGGCCAAAGAGGCGCCCGATCCCCTGCTCCTCCAGCGCGCGCATGTCCTCTTCCGGGATGATCCCGCCGCCGGTGAGGAGGACGTGATCCACCCCCTCCGCCTCCAGCAGCTGCTTGACGCGGGGGAAGAGCGTCATGTGCGCGCCGGAGAGGATGGACATCGCCACCACGTCGACGTCTTCCTGGATGGCGGCGCTCACCACCATCTCGGGCGTCTGATGGAGCCCGGTGTAGATGACCTCCATCCCCGCGTCGCGCAGGGCGGCGGCGATCACCTTGGCGCCGCGGTCGTGGCCGTCCAGTCCGGGCTTGGCGACCAGCACCCGGATCTTGCGTTCAGGCATCGTGTTACGGCTCGGAAAGAGGTGCGTGCGCGAAAGTGCGGGAAGATAGTGCCGGGGCGAGGGGCGCGGCAAGCGAGCGGGGGAATGGGGAATGGGAATGGGGAATGGGAATGGGAATGGGGAATGGGGAATGGGGAATGGGGAATCGTGCGGGCCGTCTGCATCTGCCTGCGCCGCGCGAATCCCGTAGGGGCGCGATTCATCGCGCCCGTGCCCGCCCCCGCACCGCCACCCGCCCTGGTGCACGGATGGCGGTAGGGGCAGACCTGCGTGTCTGCCCACCGCCCGCCCCGCCTCGACCCCCGCCACGCGCACAGATCCCGTAGGGGCAGCCCCACGTGGCTGCCCGTGCCTGCCGCCACCGTGATCCCTGTATTCCCGGCCGCCAAACCCCCGCCGCCCCGCCCTACCGCGTTGACCGCCGCGCGATGCAGATCAGATCCTCGCTCGTATGGACGAACGGCGCCAGTTCCCAATCCCCGTACCACTCGATCGGCGTCAGGCCCGCCTCGCGAAGGAGCACGGCCCATTCGGTGGCGCTGCGGATGCGCAGCTCGTGGAATTTCTCTCCCGACTTTCCACCCCGACGCCAGCGCGTCCACTCGCGGCTCACCCCGTCGACGGCGTCGAACTCGCGCTCCACCCAGACGGTGGTGCCGTCCTCCGCCTCCCACCAGTCGCGCTCCGTGTAGCCGCCGACGGCGTGGTCGCGGTGCATCGTCTCCAGCACGAAGAAGCCGCCCGGCCGCAGCGCATCGTGCGCGCCGCGCAGGACGCGCAGGTCCTCCTCGTCCGAGAGGAAGTAGCCGAGCGACGAAAAGAGGGAGAGAACGGCGTCGAAGCGGCCGCGGAAGGGGATCTCGCGCATGTCCGCGCGCAGCCAGTTGACAGTGACGCGGGCGCGCTCGGCGCGGGCGCGGGCGTGGCGGAGGAGCGGTTCGGAAAGGTCCATCCCCATGACCCGGAACCCCGCCTCGGCCAGAGCGATCGAGTGGCGGCCCCATCCGCAGGCGACGTCCAGGATCTCGGCGCCGGGCTCCAGCGGCACCATCTCGCGGATGCCGGCGACCTCGCGCGCGGTGCGCTCGGGGGTGAGGAAGTCGCGGTACAGGTCGATGAAGGTCTCGTCGAAGTACCCCTCCCACCAGCGTTCAGCCGGCACGACCCAGCCGCTGCGGAAGCTCGTGGATGCCGCGGATGCGGTCGCCATGCTCCTCGGCGAAGCGTCCCAGCGGGTCGATCAGAAAGGCGTGCATCCCCACGTTGCGCGCGCCCACCGCGTCGATCTCGTAGATGTCGCCCACGTAGGCCGCCTCGTGCGCCTCCACCCCCATCCGCTCCAGCCCCATGTGGAAGATGCGCGGGTCCGGCTTCTCGACGCCCACCAGCCCGGAGTCGATCACGAACTCGAACTGCGAGCGCAGGCCGAGCGACTCCAGCAGCGCCTCCACGCGGCCGTCGGCGTTCGAGATGACTCCCAGGCGGTAGCCCATGCGCCGCAGCTCCTCCAGCGTCTCGATGGTGTTCTCGCGAACGCGGCTCCACAGGTTGCGCTCGGCGTGGCGCGCGAAGAGCCGCTCGCCGATCGGTGGAAAGTGCGCGTCCTCAACCCCCAGCCGTCGAAAGATCTCGGCGAAGTAGACCTCGCCGCGCTTCCGGTCGTCGCCCGCGGTGCCGGAGCGCACCATCTCGTCCAGCACGAGCTTGGCCTCGTACTCGGCGCCGAGGATATCGTCCTCGCTCGCGGTGATCCCCGCCTCCGCCAGCACCTGCACGAGGAACGGGTGGTCCAGCCAGACCAGCGTGTTGCCTGCGTCGAACAGGATCGCTTTCATCGGGTCTCGAATGGTTGCCGTCAGCGCGGCATCTGAAAGGTGACCTGCCGGATGCGGGCTCCGCGGGCGATGCGGCGGATGGCCGGGAGCGCCGTCTCCGCGCGCCGGCGGTCGAACGGCCCCGCGAGGACGACGATGGAATCGCGCGGCAGCTCCGGGTACACGCGCCCGTTGGCGAGACCCGCGGGGTGCCCGGCCTCGGCGATGCGGTCGCGCAGCGTGACAGCGCGCTCCACTTCGTCCGGCGCGCGCGTGGCGGCCGTGATGATCCAGAGCTGCTCGTTGAAGCCGATCCCACCGCGCAGGCGCACGGCACGCAGGGCTTCCTCGCTCGCGAGCTCGCGCGCGGCGGCCTCCTCCGGCGGGATGGGCGGCGGATCGGGCTGCACGGTCGCCGAGACGCGCGCGGGCTCCGACGTGGCGGGCGGCGGGGCGTCGCGCCTCCAGTACACCCCCGCGAGCGTCACCAGGGCCGCGATGCCGATCCACTTCGCCAGCGGTGTCCCTCGCCGCTCCTCCTTCTCGGCCTCCTGTGGCGGCTCAGGCTGCGCGTACGCCGGAGGCGGCGGCACGCTGTACGCCGGCTGCGGCGCGAGCGGCTGCGGCGCGTAGCTTTGCACCGGGATCGCGGGCGGCACGATCGGAGCGGCAGCGACCGGCGGCGGCGGCGGGTACGCCAGCGTCGGCGCGGTGTCCACGGGCGGGGGCGCGGGCGGGGCGACGGTGAGGAGGCGGAGGACCGCGTCGGCGTCCGCGGGGCGCTGCAGTGGGTCGCGGCGGAGCATGCGCAGCAGCGCGTCGCACGTCGGGCTCGGGATGCGGGGGCGCAGCGCGTCCACGGCGCGGGCGGCGATGGCGTCGTCCGCGGCGCTGTTGATCCCCTCCGGATAGCGCCCGGTGAGCATCTCCAGCGCGACGATCCCCAGCGCGTACACGTCGCACGCGGGGGTCAGGTGGGGCGAGGCGGCGAGCTGCTCGGGGGCGGCGTAGCGCGGCGTGTACGGCGACGGGCTGAGCTGCGTGATGCGCGTCTCCGGCTGCTCGCCCGCGGAGAGCTGCGCGATGCCGAAGTCGAGCACCTTGACCTCCCAACCGCCGACTGGGTCGGGGACAAGGAAGAGGTTCCGGGGCTTCACGTCGCGGTGCACGATCCCCACGCGGTGCCCGGCGGCGAGCCCCATCGCGGCCTCGCGGACGATCTCCAGCACCTCGTCGAGGGGCATGGGCCCGTTCGCGGCGGCGATGCGCTCGGCGACGTCCTTGCCCGGGAGCCGCTCCATCACCAGGAAGTCGAGTCCCGACCCAGAGTCGGTGCCGAAGTCGTGCACCGTCACCACGTTGGGGTGGCGGAGGGTGGCGGCGGCGCGGGCCTCGCGCCGGAAGCGGGCGCGCAGCACCTCCTGCTCCGCCGGGTCGGCAGAGGCGGCGGTGAGCACCTTGACCGCTACGTCGCGCTCCAGTCGCTCGTCGTGCGCCCGGAACACCGCGCCCATCCCCCCGAAGCCCAGCGCCTCGCCAACCCGGTAGCGGTCGGCGAGGAGGCGGCCCTGGAGGAGGGTGGCGAGTGTGGTCAAGAGAAGTGCGTGAGTGCGTTAGTGCGTGAGTGCGCCGGTGGGGAAGGTATCGGCGCGGTTGGGGAGACTGCAATCTGGAGCCCGGCGGTTGAAACCGCTGCAACAACCGCGGGAAACCCGCCTTCGCGGGTTGCGGGGGCAGGATTGGCGCCGCACCGCCGGGGGCTGAAGCCCCCGGCTGGAACCACGCGAAGGCGGCTGAAGCCGACTCTTGCACGCCGGCACCCGACCCCGAGTCCGCGAAGGCGGACTTTGCGTGGTTCCAGCGGCGAATTCATTCGCTCCTAGTGCGGGCACACCCCGGACAAAGCCAGAGGCACGGAGAGACTCCTCCCCGTGCCTCCGTCTCCTCGTGTGAACCCGCGCCTAAAAGAAGACCGGCTCCTGGTAGGCGCCGAACACCGCTTCCATGGAGTGGCGGATCTCGTGGAGCGTGGCGTAGGCGCGGACCGCGTCCAGCATGGCGGGGACGACGTTCTCACCGGCGCGAGCAGAATCCTGGAGAACCTGGAGCGTGCGGTCGACCTCGGCCTGGTCGCGGCGGGCGCGCATGGCGGCCATCCGCTCGCGCTGGCGGCGCTCGGCCTCCTCGGTCACCTTGAGGAGCGGGATGTCGATCTTCTCACCCTCGATGGTATAGTCGTTCACGCCCACGATCACACGCTCGTTGCGCTCGATCTCGATCTGCTGGCGCATCGCCGAGCGCGCGATCTGCTGCTGGAAGTAGCCCCGCTCGATCCCCGGCACCACCCCGCCCATCGCGTCGATCTCGGCGAAGATCGCCTCCGCCTCGGCTTCCATCTGGTCGGTGAGCGCTTCCAGGTAGTAGGACCCGGCCAGCGGGTCGATGGTGTTGGCCACGCCCGTCTCGTGCGCCAGGATCTGCTGCGTGCGCAGCGCGATCTGCACCGCCTTCTCCGTGGGGAGCGCCAGCGTCTCGTCCATCGAGTTGGTGTGCAGCGACTGCGTGCCGCCCAGCACCGCCGCCATCGCCTGGTAGGCCACGCGCACGATGTTGTTCTCCGGCTGCTGCGCCGTCAGCGTCACGCCGGCCGTCTGGGCGTGGGTGCGCAGGCGCCAGCTCTCC
>DASVTZ010000033.1 GCA_036387335.1 Longimicrobium sp. | reverse complement strand
TCCTGCTGCGGAGTCAAGGTGAATTATAAATCCATGTACAACAAGTTTTCGGCAAATCCAACGATTTCGGGTATAAAAGTCCAGCATTGGCGCCAATTCCGTCTCTCGCGTGTACCTTTTACTGTCGAACCCCTGCTGTGTGAGGCCCTTCTGTAAAAATCTGTATCACTTCGGCCGATGCGGGGTACCTCAGTTGTGGCGTGTAACGGCACGCCGGTTGCCTTGGAAGCCGGCATGCTAGTAATCGCGAGAGAGATCCGGGGCGCGGTCGACGAGGCCGCGCAGGAGGTTCACCAGAAGGTGGACTACGAGATGCTGGGCTCCGGGGTCGGAGCGCAGGCGGGGTGGCCGTGGGCGCTGTTCGCCGTGGGGATGACCGCGGCTGTCACGTTCTTTTTCATCTACACGCCGCACTGACCCGCCGGTTGACAGGCGGGGAGCGCGGGGATAGATTCCCAGGCTCCAATGCTGTACAAGTGGGGGCAGGCAGGCCCTCCACCTTTCGGCTTCGTCTCCTCAGTGGGGGCGAATGCTGCCGGGTCCGCGCATCGCGCCTCGCCCCGTCCGTCTCCACCGGAGCACGGAGTGCGTGTGCGCGTGGACGGATCTGAGCGTTTCAGATCCGTCTTTTTGTTTCCCCCGAATTCGGAGAGCGGCGCCATCCAAGAGAAAGTGCGGGTGAATCGGCAGATCCGTATCAGCCCCGTCCGGGTGATCAGCCCGGAAGGCGAGCAGCTCGGGATCCTGCCGATCGAACGGGCGCAGGAGATCGCGGAAGAGCAGGGGCTGGACCTGGTGGAAGTCGCACCGCTGGCCCGGCCGCCGGTCTGCCGCATCATGGACTACGGCAAGTTCAAGTACGAGGAGCAGCGCCAGCAGCGCGAGGCGCGGAAGAAGCAGCACCACGTACAGATCAAAGAAGTCAAGATGCGTCCCGGGATCGAGGACCACGACTACGACTTCAAGCTCCGCCACGCCCGCCGCTTCCTCGAAGAGGGGAACAAGGTCAAGCTGACCATGATGTTCCGCGGGCGCCAGATGGCCCATCCCGAGTTCGGGCGGCAGGTGCTGGACCGCGTGTCGGTGGCGCTCCAGGACATCAGCAAGGTAGAGTCGCACCCGATGATGGAAGGGCGCAGCATGGTGATGATGATCGCGCCGCTGAAGCCTCCCTCCAGCCCGTCTGGAGGTTCCGATCGGTCCGCCCCCGCGAGCACGGGAGGGGACGATCGCCCCGCACCCGCGGCCGCGGGTGCATCTCAACGGCCCGCGCCGGTTGCGCCGCGGGCTCCCGAACGACCCGCGCCGCCCGCGGCCGAGTCGAAATAAAGGAAGTCATCCGATGCCGAAGATGAAGACCCACCGGGGTGCGGCGAAGCGCTTCAAGGTGACGGCCAAGGGCCGCGTGAAGCGTGGGAGCGCCATGCACAGCCACATCCTGACCAAGAAGTCGCCGAAGCGGAAGCGGAACCTGCGCGGCACCACCATGCTCGCCAAGCCGGACGAGAAGCGCGTGAAGCGCCTCCTCCTGGCCTGACGCGCGCTTTCGCAACCGAATAGAGAGGGTTTGGACTCATGCCTCGCGTAAAGAACAACGTCGCCCGCCTGCGGCGGAAGCGGCAGATCCTGGCGGACGCCAAGGGCTACTTCGGCCGCCGCAAGAACCTGTACAAGACGGCGAAGGAAGCCGTGGAGCGGGCCCGCCGCTATGCGTACCGGGACCGCAAGAACCGCAAGCGCGAGTTCCGCCGCCTGTGGATCGTCCGCATCAACGCCGCGGCCCGGATGAACGGGCTGTCGTACTCGCGCTTCATGAACGGCCTCAAGCGCGCCGGCATCGAGATCGACCGCAAGGTGCTCGCGGACCTCGCCGTGCGCGAGCCGCAGGCCTTTGAGCAGCTCGCCAGCGCCGCCACGGCGAACCAGGGCTGAGCTGTCCTGTTTCGACGTTCCCGAGCGGCGCCGTGGACCTCCACGGCGCCGCTCGTGTTTTGCGGGGTAGCCAAATGCCGGGCCGCCGTCCAGATTGTGGCGGCGGAGCACGATCAACCCTGCGAGGGCGCGATGAACCGACGCCGGCTCACCATCGTTCGCGAGCGGCCCGCTTTCAGGGCGCTCGAAATCGTGTGCACGATCGTGCTCTGCGTCATCGTGTACCTGCTTTCCACGCCTCTGCTCGACTGGGTGCGCGAGGCGGGCGGGTACACGATCATCGGGCGATGACCTTCGCGGCGATCCCAGGGCGGAACAGGTAAGATGAGCATCACGGAAGAGCTGATCGCGCAGCTTCGCGCGCTGGAGTCTGAGGGTGGTGCGGCGATCGGCGCGGCGGATGGGGCCGAGGCGCTGGAGGCGGTGCGGATCGACCTGCTCGGCCGGAAGGGGCGGCTGACCGGCATCCTGCGCCGCCTGGGCGAGCTGTCGCCCGCGGAGCGGCCCGCGGTGGGGGCGGAGGGGAACCGGGTGCGCGATGCCCTCAACGCCCTCTTCGACACGCGGACCGCCGCGCAGGCCGCCGCCGCGGACACGGGGCCGCGCGAGGACCTGACGCTCCCCGGGCGCGCGCCGTGGCGGGGCGGGATCCATCCCGTGCGGCAGGTGGTGGACGAGATCTGCGAAATCTTTCGCGACCTGGGGTTCAGCCGCGTGGCGGGGCCGGAGGTGGAGACGGCGGAGTACAACTTCGCCAAGCTCAACTTTCCGCTCGATCACCCCGCGGCGGACATGCACGACACGTTCTACCTGGGCGAGGGGGTGCTGCTGCGCACCCACACCTCGCCGATGCAGGCTCGCATCATGGAGGCGCACGCGCCGCCGATCCGCGTGGTGATCCCCGGCACCGTGTACCGCCGCGACCCGTTCGACGCGAGCCACGCGCCCGCCTTCGAGCAGATCGAGGGGCTTGCAGTGGACGAGGGCGTCACCTTTGCCGACTTCAAGGCGACGCTCGCCCTGTTCGTGCGCCGCTTCTTCGGCCCGGACGCGAAGACGCGCTTCCGCCCCTCGTACTTCCCCTTCACCGAGCCCTCCGCGGAGGTGGACGTGTCGTGCATGATCTGCGGCGGCTCCGGGTGCTCGGCGTGCAAGGGGACGGGGTGGATGGAGATCATGGGCGCGGGGATGGTGCATCCCAACGTCTTCAAGCACGCCGGCATCGATCCCGAGCGCTACACCGGCTACGCCTTCGGGATGGGTCCGGGGCGCATCGCGATGCTGCGCTACGGCATCACGGACATCCGGCTGCTGTACGAAGGGGACGTGAGGTTCCTGGGGCAGTTCGCGTAACGGCGGGGAATGGGGAATGGGGAATGGGGAATGGCTAGATGACGACGCTCCCGCGTTCCTCGTTCGGCTCGTGGAGCGGTGGGGGAGCAGGGGATTCGCAGCCACGGCGGGGTGGGTGAGGACGAGATCCGCGCGTTCGAGGCGCGGCGCGGCGTCGGTATGCCGGACGATCTGCGGGCGTACTTCCTCCACGTCGGGGGGGTGCGGATGGACGGCGAGAGCCCCGCGCTCGACCAGGACCTGATCCGCTTCTGGCGCTTGGGGGACCTCGAGACCCTGGCCTCGTCCTGGGTGCCCACACCTGACGCGCAAAGCTGGTTCGTCATAGCCGACTACAATATCTGGGCTTGGGCGTACGTGATCCGCCTTTCGCCGGATCCGGCCGCGACCGCGCCCGTCGCGGTGAGCTTCGGCGGCGCGGAGCTGCGAGCCGTCGCCGGTTCGTTCGAAGAGTTCGTAGAGATGTATCTGCGGCGCGATCCGCTCGTGATCTCGCCTGACTAGTAAACGACACACGGCGGTCCATGAACGTCTCGTACCTCTGGCTCAAGTCCCTCGCGCCCGGCCTCAAGGGCACCGCGGAGGAGATCGCGCACCGCCTCGCCCTCCTCGGCGCGCCGGTGGACGAGCTCACGCACCTCGGCGCGGGGATCGGCGACGTGGTGGTCGCGCGCGTGGAGGAGGTGTGGCAGCACCCCAACGCGGACCGGCTGCGCGTCACGCGCGTCAACGCGGGCGGCGAGACCGTGCAGGTCGTTTGCGGCGCGCCGAACGTGGAGGCGGGCCGCTTCTACCCGTTCGCGCCGGTCGGCGCGACGCTGCCCGGCGGAATGACCATCGGCAAGGCGAAGCTGCGCGGTGAGGTGAGCGAGGGGATGCTCTGCTCCGCGCGCGAGCTGGGGCTGGGGCGCGACCACTCTGGGTTGATGACGCTGAACGGCGACTACGCGCCGGGCACCCGCTTCGTGGACGCGCTGGGGCTGGACGATTACCGCCTCCTGATCGACGTCACCCCGAACCGCGGCGAGCTGCTGTCGCACGTGGGCGTAGCGCGCGAGCTGGCACCGGGTGGAGTGGCGGGAGTGGAGCTGCCTGCTTTCCCGAATGCCTCCGGCGTGCGGCTGGAGACCCGAACGGGCCAGCTTGACGGCGAAGTGGCCGGCGTGCGGGTGCGGATCGAGGACGAGGCGGGTTGCCCGCGCTACATGGGCGCGGTCGTGCGCGGCGTGCGCGTGGGGCCGTCGCCGGAGTGGCTGGCGACGAGGCTGCGCGCGGTGGGGTTGCGCCCGATCAACAACATCGTCGACGCCACCAACTACGTCCTCCACGAGCTGGGCCAGCCGCTGCACGCCTTCGACCTCGCGAAGCTTCGCGGGGGCGAGGTTCGCATCCGCCGCGCGCGCGACGGCGAGTCGATCGCCACGCTGGACGGAACGGACCGCTCACTTGTCGCCAGCGACCTGGTGATCGCGGACGGGGAGGGCGCGGTCGCGATCGCGGGGGTGATGGGCGGCGCGAACAGCGAGGTGGACGAGGGGACGACGGACATCTTCCTCGAGTGCGCCCTCTTCGAGCCGAAGACGGTCCGCCGCACCCGCAGCCGCCTCGTGCTCTCCACCGACGCGTCGTACCGCTTCGAGCGCGGCGTCGATCCGGAGGGTCAGCAGGTGGCGCTGGAGCGCGTGGTGGAGCTGATCGTGGCGGTGGCGGGTGGCACGCCGGAGGAGGCGCTCGACCTCAACCCGAGCCCGTGGGGCCGGCGCGTTGTAGCGCTGCGTCCGGAGCGGGTGAAACGCGTCCTCGGCGCCGAAGTCGCGCCCGCGGAGATCGCGACGCTGCTGGCGGAGATCGGCTTCGAGGTGGACCCAGATGCCTCGCCGATGCGCGTGGTCGTCCCCGGCTTCCGCGGCGACGTGGAGGAGGAGATCGACCTGATCGAGGAGATCGCGCGGCGCCGAGGCTACGACTCCTTCCCCGACGAGCTGGCGCCGTTCCGGCCGAGCAGCGTCCCCGAGGCGCCGGTGGTGGAGGTGGAGCGGCGGATCGCGGAGCGCTTCGTGGGGTGGGGCTTCCTGGAGGCGCGCACCACCGGCTTCGTGCCGGAGAGCGCGGGCGAGGTGCGGGTGCTCAACCCGCTCTCGGCCGAGGAAGGCTTCCTGCGCACCTCGCTCGTCCCCGGCCTGCTGCGCCGCGTGGAGCACAACTTCGCCCACGGCGTGCGCGACGTGCGGCTCTTCGAGATCGGCACCGCGTTCAGCGCCGGGCCCGCGGGCGGGATGCCGCACGAGGAGCGGCGCGTGGCGGCGGCGTTCAGCGGCGCGCGCGCCCCGCGGCACTGGACCGGCGAGGCCGGCGCCTACGAGGTGTGGGACCTCAGGGGGATGCTGGAGGAGCTCGTCCGCGAGTACCCGGACGCGCGCGTGGACGTGCTGGGCGCCGGCTTCACCGTCGTGGGCCCGGACGGGAGCCTGGGCGGCGGCGGGGCGGGCGAGGGGGTGGATGCGCCCGCGTGGGCCGCGCCGGTGTGGACGCTGGAGCTGCGCCTTCCCGCCGCGGCGATGGACCGGCGCGGCATCCGCTACGCCCCGCTTCCCACGCAGCCCGCCTCCGAGCGCGACCTGGCGCTCCTGGTGCCGCACGCCGTCACCGCCGAGCAGGCGGGCGCGACCATCGTGGACGCCGCATCCGCGCTGCTGGAGGGGCTCGCCCCGTTCGATCTGTACGAAGGAAAGGGACTACCGGAGGGAACGCGCAGCGTGGCCTGGCGCCTCCGCTTCCGCGCCACCGACCGCACGCTGACCGACGCCGAGGTGGACGCGGAGGTGGAGCGGGTGCTGCGTGCCCTGGAGGAGCGCCATGGTATCCGACGCCGCTGAATCCGCCGGGCCGGCCGCCGGCTGGGAACGGCTGGAGCTCGCCGCGCGCGCCGCCGCATCCTCCGTCGCCGACTGGCGCAGCCGCGCCCGCGAGGCGGAGGCCGAGGTGGACCGCCTGCGCCGCGAGCTGGAGGCGGTGGGCGCCGCCACCCCCGACGACGCGGGCGGCGAGCTGCGGCGGCTGCGCGCCGAGAACGCCCTCCTCAGCAGCCGCACGGACGAGGCCCGCCAGCGCATCCAGGCGCTGCTGGTCCGGCTCGCCATGCTGGAGGCACGCCGATGAACCGCGCACGCCTCACGCGCCACTCGGTCACGGTGGAGATCGCGGGAGAGAAGCACGTCCTGCGCTCCGAGCTGCCGCCGGAGGACACGCGCGCCATCGCCGCGCACGTGGACACGACTCTGCGTGGCCTTCCCGGCTACCAGACGCTGGAGCCCTTTCGCGCCGCCACCCTGGCCGCGCTCTCCATCACCGACGAGCTCTTCCACGCCCGCGAAGAGCTGCGCCGGCTGCGCGAAGAGATCGCGCAGCGCACCGCCGAGCTCGCCGCCATCCTGGAGGAGGCGGGCGAGGACGACGCGGCGAAACGCCCGCGCGGAGGGTCGAGAAAGGGCTGAGCGGCACTCATCCGTTTCCACGACAGGGTTGCGGCGGAAGCTGGCGCGCACCTAAGTTGAGAATGCGGCTTCCCCGCCGCCGCGCTGGAGAATGCGCGTATGGAACGGTGGCGGGTCGGTACGAGTCTGCCGCCGTACTTATTTGTGACAAGACGCGGGCCCCGGCCCGCCCTGGAATAAAATCACAATGGAAATCCTGCTGATCGCCGTGGCCCTCCTGGTGGGAGCGGCCGCCGGCTTCTTCGTGGGGAAGAACGTTCTCGAAAGCCGCCTCCGCGCGAGCCGCGCCACCGCCGAGGACGAGGCGGAGCGCATCCGGGGCGCCGCCGTGCAGGAGGTGGACGCGCTGCGCAAGGCGGAGGTGCTGAAGGGGCGCGAGGAGGCGATCCGCGCCCGCGAGGAGTGGGAGCGCGAGGAGGCCCGCCGCCGCGACGACGTGGAGCGGGTGGAGCGCCGCCTCCAGGAGCGCGAGGAGGCGCTCGACCGCAAGTTCCACCTCCTGGACGAGAAGGGGCAGGCGCAGGAGCAGCGCGCCGAGGCCGTGGTGCGGCGCGAGAAGCGGCTGGAGGAGCAGGAGAAGGAGCTGCAAGGGCGCACCGCCGAGGTGCAGCACCGCCTCGAATCGCTCGCCGGGCTCACGGCGGACGAGGCGCGCCGCCAGCTCATGCACGAGATGGAGGAGGGTGCCAAGGCCGCCGCCACCCACCGCATCCGCGAGATCAAGGAGGAGGCCCGCCGCAACGCGGAGCGCGAGGCGAAGGAGATCATCTCCCTCGCCATCCAGCGCATCGCAGCAGACCACACGGCCGAGACCACCGTCTCCGTCGTCGCCCTGCCGTCGGACGAGATGAAGGGGCGGATCATCGGGCGCGAGGGGCGCAACATCCGCGCGTTCGAGCAGGCCACGGGGATCGACGTCATCATCGACGACACCCCGGAGGCCGTCGTCCTCTCCGGCTTCGACCCCATCCGCCGCGAGACGGCGCGCCTGGCGCTGGAGAAGCTGGTCTCCGACGGGCGCATCCACCCCGGGCGCATCGACGACGTGGTGGCGAAGTCGCGCAAGGAGGTGGAGAACGGGATGCGCGAGGCCGCCGAGGAGATCCTGTACGAGCTCGGGATCCACGGCGTGCACCCGGAGGTGGTCAAGGTGCTGGGACGCCTGAAGTTCCGCACCTCGTACGGGCAGAACCAGCTCCTGCACAGCAAGGAAGTGGCGATCCTGGCCGGCAACATGGCGGCCGAGATGGGCTTCGACGCTACCCTCGCCAAGCGCATGGGCCTCCTGCACGACGTGGGGAAGGGGATGACCCACGAGCACGAAGGGACGCACGTGGAGCTCGGCTGGAACCTGGCCAAGAAGTACAACGAGCCGCCTCAGGTGCTGAACGCCATCAAGGCGCACCACGACGAGGAGCCGCACCTCTATCCCGAGTCGTTCCTGGTGACGGCGGGCGACGCCATCAGCGGCTCGCGCCCCGGGGCCCGCCGCGAGATGTTCGAGACGTACGTGAAGCGCCTGGAGAAGCTGGAGGAGATCGCGCTCTCCTTCCCCGGTGTCGAGCGCTGCTTCGCGATCCAGGCGGGGCGCGAGCTGCGCATCATGGTCATCCCCGAGCAGGTGACCGACGAGGAAATGTCGCGCCTGAGCGAGGAGACGGCGCGGCGCATCGAGGCGGAGCTCCAGTATCCCGGCCAGATCAAAGTCGTCGTCGTGCGCGAGACCAAGGCCGTCGACTTCGCGCGCTGATCCACGATCTTTTTACATCAGAGGGCCCGGCTTCCGTGTGGAGCCGGGCCCTCTTAACTGCAAGCTCACGCGGAGACGCGGAGACGCTGAGGAAAAGCAAAGAAGAACAGCGGGGCTCACACAGAGACACAGAGACACAGAGAAAGAATGGCAGAAGTATTTCTCTGTGGCTTGCCGTTCCTTCTGTGGCCTCTGTGTGAGCTTTTCTCTGTTTTTTCTCTTCGCGCCTCCGCGTCTCCGCGTGAGACCTGTTGTTGTTTTGGGACACCGTCCGCACGATGACGTGGGCGAGGTGGCGGACGTCGCAGGCGGGGGTGTGCGGAGGTTGGGACGCGCGATAGATTGCGCGCGTCAGAGGTACAGGATCACTGGAACGGGGTGAGGCGGGGCGAGTGAAGATCCTTTTCGTGGCGGATGTCATCGGCTCGCCGGGCCGGCGGGTGGTGACGCAGCTCCTGCGGCTCGTGCGCAAGGACGTGGGGGCGGATGCCGTCATCCTCAACGGCGAGAACTCCGCCGGCGGGTTCGGCATCACGCCCGACACCGTCCGCGAGTTCCTGGAATTGGGGGTGGACGTCATCACCACCGGAAACCACGTGTGGGACAAGAAGGAGATCCTTCCTCTGCTCGACCGCGAGCCGCGCCTCCTGAGGCCGGCCAACTACCCGCCGCCCAACCCCGGACGCGGGCACACGGTGGTCAAGGTGGGGGCGGTTAGGCTGGCGGTGATCAACCTGCAGGGGCGCACCTTCATGCCTCCGCTGGACGATCCCTTTCGCATGGCCGATGCGCTCATCGCGGAGCTGCGCGGCGAGGCGGACGTGATCGTGGTCGACTTCCACGCGGAGGCGACCAGTGAGAAGCAGGCGTTCGCGCGGTACCTGGACGGACGCGTGGCGGCGGTGGTGGGGACGCACACGCACTGCCAGACGGCGGACGAGCGCGTGCTGCCGGGCGGCACCGCGCAGATCACCGACCTGGGGCTCACCGGCGGGCTCGGTGGGGTGATCGGGATGAAGGCGGAGCTCTCCATCGAGCGGCAGCGCACCCTCGCCCGCGGCGAGCGGCTGCAGCCGGCCGACGAGGAGCTGACGCTGCAGGGCGCGGTGGTGGACGTAGACGAGAAGACGGGGCACGCCCGCTCCATCCAGCGCGTGAGCGTGCCGTACGAACGGGTCCTACAGGGGGAGTTCAGGAAGAAGTGAGCGCGCGCATCATCGAGGGCACCCGCATCGGGCGGGAGATCCGCGCCGAGGTCGCGGCCGAGGTCGAGCGCCTCCGCTCCGAGGCGGGCGTCGTCCCCGGCCTGGCCGTGGTGCTGGTGGGGAACGATCCCGCCAGCGAGGTCTACGTACGCAGCAAGACGCGCGCGTGCCACGAGGCGGGGATGAACGACCGCCTCGTGCACCTGGGCGCCGCCATCAGCGCCGAGGAGCTGTTCGGCGTGATCGACGGTCTCAACGCGGACCCCGCGGTGCACGGCATCCTGGTGCAGCTCCCCCTTCCGCCCCACATCGACCCGATGGCGGTGCTGGAGCGCGTGCACCCAGCCAAGGACGTGGACGGCTTCCACCCGCTCAATGTGGGGCGCGCGTTCGTGGGCGATCCGGCCGGCTTCCTCCCCGCCACTCCCGCGGGGATCATGGAGCTCCTCCGCCGCGAGGGCGTGCCCACGCACGGGCGCCACGCGGTGGTGGTGGGCAGGTCGCTGATCGTGAGCAAGCCGCTCGCGTCGCTCCTGCTCGCGCCAGGCCCCAACGCCACGGTCACCCTCTGCCACCGCCACACGGTCGACCTCGCCTCGCATACGCGGCTGGCGGACATCCTGGTGGTCGCGGTGGGAAAGCCGGGGCTGATCACGCGCGACATGGTCAAGCCGGGCGCTGTCGTGCTGGACGTGGGGACCACCCGCGTGGCGGACCCCGCGGACGCGCGCGGCTACGTCATCCGCGGCGACGTGGAGTTCGACGCGGTGCGCGAGGTGGCCTCCGCCATCACGCCGGTGCCGGGCGGGGTGGGGCCGATGACGATCGCCATGCTCCTGCGCAACACGGTGGAGGCGGCCCGCCGCGCCGCCGCCCGCGCCCGCCGCCGCGCCGGGACCGCCGCGTGACGTACGACCTCTTCTCCTCGGCGGGCGCCAGCGAGCGGCCGAAGCGCGGGATGAACGAGGCCCGCAACGAAGAGGTTGCGCGCGCCGTCGCCGCCCGCGACGCGGACGCCGGGTTTCCGCCGCCGCGCGCCGCCCGCCCGGAGTGGACGGTCGCCGACGTCAACGCCGCCGCGCGCGAGCTTGTGGAAAGCGTCCTGCCGCCCATGTGGGTCGTTGGCGAGGTGAGCAACTTCACGAAGGCGCGCTCCGGCCACGTCTACTTCACCCTGCGCGGCCCCGACGCCCAGCTCCGCTGCGTGATGTGGCGCGACGAGGCCCGCCGCCTCCCCACCGCGCCGGCCGAGGGGATGGAGGTGCGCGCGCTGGGACGGGTGACGCTGTACGAGCCGCGCGGCGAGTTCC
Source organism: Longimicrobium sp. (assembly GCA_036387335.1). NCBI lineage: Bacteria > Pseudomonadati > Gemmatimonadota > Longimicrobiia > Longimicrobiales > Longimicrobiaceae > Longimicrobium > Longimicrobium sp. The sequence goes on along the minus strand of DASVTZ010000033.1, from coordinate 26,232 downwards.
AGCTCGTGGTGGCGGAGCTGGAGGGTCGCGGCGAAGGGCTGTGGAAGCTGGCATTCGACCGCCTGCGCACCCGCCTGGAGCTGGAGGGGCTGACCTCGCCCGAGCGGAAGCGTCCCCTTCCCGCGCACCCGGCGTGCGTGGGGATCGTCACCTCGCGCGACGGCGCCGCCCTGCGCGACGTGGCGGCCGTAGTGCGCAGGCGTGCGCCGTGGACGCGCCTGGTGCTCGCCCCCACCCGGGTGCAGGGGGAGGGCGCCCCCGCCGAGATCGCCGCCGCCATCCGCCGGCTGGGGCGCGCGGGGTGCGCGGACGTGCTGATCGTGGGGCGCGGCGGCGGATCGGTGGAGGACCTGTGGGCCTTCAACGAGGAAGTAGTCGCCCGCGCCATCGCGGAGTCGCCCATTCCGGTGATCTCGGCTGTGGGGCACGAAACCGACGTCACCATCGCGGACCTGGTGGCCGACCTTCGCGCCCCCACCCCGTCCGCCGCCGCCGAAGCCGCCGTTCCCGACGGCAGCCGCGTGCGGCGCGAGGTCGCGGAGCTGCGTGCGCGGCTGGTGGACGCGGCGCGCGAGCAGGTAGCGGAGGGGCGCGAGGCGGTCTTCTCCGCGCGGCTGGACCTGCGCGACGCGGCCGAGCGTGGGCTGCGCGGGCGGCGCGAGCGCGTGTCGGCGGTGGCGGGGCGGCTGCACGCGCTCTCGCCGCTCGCTACGCTGGCGCGTGGCTTTGCCGTCCCCCTGTCGCCGGAGGGGCGGGTGCTCCGCTCCCGCGCCGACTTCGCGCCGGGAGGGCGCTTTGACCTGCGCGTGGCGGACGGCACCGTCCCCTGCCGCGCCGAGCCCACGACGGAACGATGAGCGAGACCAGGTTGGAGGGCGCGCTGGAGCGCCTGGGTGAGATCGTGGAGCAGCTCGAAGGCGACGGCCTGGAGCTGGACGAGTCGCTGGCGCTCTTTGAAGAGGGGGTTCGCCTCCTGCGCGGCGCCGAGGCCGTGCTGGACGGCGCGGAGGAGCGCATTCGCCTCCTGGTGGAAGAGGGCGACGGTTTCCGGCAGGACCCGATGGCGGAGGAGCGGTGACGCTGGCCGACCCCATCCCCTCCGCCCGGCTCGACGACTTCCTAGCGCGCGAGCGTGCCCGCGTGAACCGTGCGCTGGAGGAGGTCGCGCGGGAGATCACCGAATTCGTAGCGCTCCCCCTCCGCGAGCCGGTCCGCTACGCCCTCGCCACGCCGGGGAAGCGCCTGCGTCCCATCCTGTGCGCCGCGGCCTGGCGCGCGTCCGCGGGCGAGCCGGACGAACGCGTGTACCGCCTGGCGACGGCGGTGGAGATCGTCCACACCTACTCCCTGGTGCACGACGACCTCCCCTCGATGGACGACGACGCCCTGCGGCGCGGGCGCGCGACCCTGCACGTGGTGTTCGGCGTGCCGCGGGCGACGCTGGCCGGCGCGGCGCTGATCCCCGCCGCCGTCTCCATGCTGGACGGCGCGGCCCGCGCGCTCGAGCTTTCGCGCGGGAGGCGGACGCGGCTGGTGGGCGAGCTGTGCAGGGCGAGCGGCGTGGCGGGGATGGTGGGCGGACAGGTGCTGGATCTCGAGAACGAGGAGCGCCCCACCGACGTCGCCGCGCTGGAGTCGATCCACAGGCGCAAGACGGGCGCGCTCCTCGCCGCCTCTCTCCGCATCGGCGCCCTCGCCGCCGGCGCGCGCGAGGAGGTGCTCGCCGCGCTCACGGTGTACGGCGAGGACCTCGGCCTCGCCTTCCAGATCGTGGACGACGTGCTGGACGTCACCGCCAGCGCGGAGGTGCTGGGGAAGACCGCGGGCAAGGACGAGTCGGTGGGGAAGGCGACGTACCCGGCGCTCTTTGGCATCGAAGGCGCCCGCGCCCTCGCCGCCAGCCGCGTGGAGGAGGCGATCTCCGCACTGCACGCCGCCCGCATCGCGTCGCCCGAGCTGGAGGCGCTCGCCCGGTTCGTGCTCGAGCGGCGAAGCTGACAAAACGGGTCTCACGCGGAGGCGCGGAGACGCGAAGGACTGCAACCGCTTGGCGCACACAGAGACACAGAGACACAGAGGAAGTAAAACGGAATCGTCTCCCCACATAGGGTTCGGAGGTGAACGATGATCGATGTGAAGACGGCGGTCCAGGCGGCAGTGCGCTATGCAAGGGAGATGTACGGGGAAAGGGGGGAGAGCAGCCTCCTGTTGGAGGAAGTGGAGCCTTCGTCCGACGACCGGTTCTGGCTGATCACGCTCAGTTGGCCGAGCCCCGCCAATCCGTTCGTGGCGCTCGCGCGTGCGGGGAGCGGGCGGGACTACAAGATCTTCGAGGTCGACCGCGAGACCGGTGAGGTCCGCTCGATGAAGATTCGCTCCGTCGCATGATCCCCGCCGCCACCGTCGCGCGTTACCGTGGATCGGGGGTGCTCATCGACACCAACCTGCTCCTGATGTACTTCGTGGGCGCACACGATCCGAACGAAATCGCGAGATTCAAGCGGACGATGCAGTTCACCTCAGGGGATCACGATCTCCTCGTAGCCTTCATCGAGCACTTCAGGCGGATCGTTACAACTCCGCATATCCTGACGGAGGTCAGCAACCTCGCGGGACAGTTGACAGATCGTACGCGGACGGGCGTATTCGCGGCACTGAGCGCGGGACTCAGGCTTTTCGGCGAAGAACACACTCCCGCGGCGGAGCTCGCGGAAGACCCCGCCTTCCCGCGCTTCGGAATCACTGACACGGCCGTGCTGCGCGAGGCCAAGGGCCGCTATCTCGTCCTCACAGACGATTTCCGCCTCTCGCAGTACCTCCGATCGGAGGACGTGGATGTTTTTAACTTCCACCACCTCCGGTTATACGACCTGCTCGGCTAGTTCGTGCGCCAGGAGAAAGGTTGACGCGGGCGCGGATGCTTTGTACTGTAAAGTGGATGCCGTGCCGCGGCTGTGACGGGCAGAGGTTGGTTGAGCGCGGCTCATGGTCTAGATTGTTCGGATGCGGCCGTCCGGCCGACCCTTGAGAGTGGAAGGAAGGAGCCCCGTGGCACTTCTCGACAGTGTGAAATTTCCCGCGGACGTCCGCGCGCTGCCGGCCGAGGAGCTTCCCGCCCTCTGCCAGGAAGTGCGCGACCGCGTGATCGACGTGGTGGCGGCCCACAAGGGCGCTCACTTCGGCTCCAACCTGGGTGCGGTGGAGTTGGCCGTGGCGCTCCACCGCGCCTTCGACACCCCGAGCGACCAGCTCATCTGGGACGTGGGGCACCAGGCGTACCCCCACAAGATCCTCACCGGGCGCAACGAGGGGATGCCCGGCATCCGCAAGCGCCACGGGCTCTCCGGCTTCCTGCGCCGCGACGAGAGCGAGTACGACGTCTTCGGCGCCGGGCACGCCGCCACCTCGATCTCCGCCGCGGTGGGGATCGCCGCCGCGCGCGACCTGCGCGGCGACGACTACGAGGCGATCGCGGTGATCGGCGACGGCTCCATGACGTGCGGGCTGGCGTACGAGGCGCTCAACAACGCCGGCGACACGGACCGGGACCTGATCGTCGTCCTCAACGACAACCAGATGTCGATCTCCCCCAACGTGGGGGCGCTGCACAAGTACCTGGGCGTCCACAAGCGGCTGACCGGCGTGCGCACCTCGCCGCTGTACAACCGCATCCGCGAAGAGGTGAAGCGGCTGGTGCACGCGGCGCCGCGCATCGGCACCATCGGCGAGATGGTGGAGCACTTCGCCGTCCGCGCGGATGACGCCTTCAAGGGGATGTTCGTTCCGGGGATGCTGTTCGAGGAGCTCGGATTCCGCTACGTGGGTCCGGTAGACGGGCACGACGTCGCCTCGCTGGTGGAGACGTTCGAACTGGTGCGCAAGATGAAGGGGCCGCGGCTGGTGCACGTCCTCACCACCAAGGGGAAGGGGTTCGCGCCGGCCGAGGCGGACCAGGTGAAGTGGCACGCGCAGGGCGGCTTCGACCGCACCACCGGCGCACCGCTCAAGGTCTCCGCCGCCGGGCTGCCGCGCTGGCAGAACGTCTTCGGGCAGGCGCTCACGGAGCTGGCCGCCGAGGACCGGGACGTGGTGGCGATCACCGCCGCGATGGCCGGGGGCACGAGCACCGACATCTTCCAGAAGGCACACCCCGAGCGCTTCTTCGACGTGGGGATCGCCGAGGGGCACGCCGTCACCTTTGCCGCCGGGCTGGCGACGCAGGGGATCAAGCCGGTGGTGGCGATCTACTCCACCTTCCTCCAGCGCGCGTACGACTCCATCGTCCACGACGTGGCGCTGCAGGAGCTGCCGGTGTGCTTCGTGATGGACCGCGCAGGCATCGCGGGCGACGACGGGCAGACGCACCACGGCGGGCTGGACATCGCCTACCTGCTGCCGGTGCCGGGGATGACGATCGCGGCGCCGCACAACGCGGACGAGCTGATCGGTCTGCTGAAGCTGGCGTTGGAGTGGAAGCACGGCCCCTTCGCCATCCGCATTCCGCGCGACAACGTCCCCGCGCTGCCACGGCCGATCGCGGAGATCGAGCCGGTGGTGCACGGGAGCTGGGAGACGCTGCGCACCGGCAAGGACGTCGCGATCCTGGCGGTCGGGACGATGGTGGCGCCCGCGATGGCGGCCGCGGAGATGCTGCAGCGCGAAGGCGTCTCGGCCACCGTGGTCAACGCCCGCTTCGTGAAGCCGCTCGACGAGGGGACGCTGGAGCGCCTCTTCCCCGCGCACCCGCACCTGCTGACGGTGGAGGAGGGGACGGTGGTGAACGGCTTCGGCACGTATGCGTCGGCGCACGTGGCGGCGCGCTGGCCTGGGGTGCGGTGCGCGTCGATGGGGCTTCCGGACCGCTTCGTGGAGCACGGCGAGCGCGCCGAGCTGCTGGGCGAGCTGGATCTGACGCCGGAGGGGATCGCGGCGCGGGCGCGCTCGCTGGTGGGCAAGCCGCTGCGGAAGCTGCTTGAGACCGCCTGACGGGGCGGGGCCGCGGCGCGTCGGCGTCGTCGGCCATGACCGGTACGACGAGCTCGAAGCGGCGCTGGCCCGCCTCCTGGCGTTCGCCCGGGAGCGCGGGCTGGAGCTGTTCCTGGAAGACGCCCTCCTGGAGGCGGCCCCCGTCTCGGCGGTCCTGACGCCCGACCTGATCCCCACGCTTGACGTGCTCCTCACGCTGGGCGGCGACGGGACGCTGCTGCGGGGCGCGCGGCTGGTGGCGCGCGACTCCGTGCCGGTGCTGGGGATCAACCTGGGGCACCTGGGCTTCCTCACCACCGCGCATCCTGCCGAGCTGGATTTGGCGCTGGATTGCTGGCTGCGCGGCGACTTCGAGCTGGACCGGCGGATGGCGCTGGACATCCGCTCCATGGGGCCGGACGGCGAGGAGCGCGGCGAGTACCTGGCGCTGAACGACGCCGTGCTGCACAAGGGCGGCTCGGCGCGCGTGATCCGGCTGCAGGTGACGGCGCTTCGCGAAGAGGTGGGGAGCTACAGCGCGGACGGTATCATCCTGGCGACGCCCACCGGCTCCACGGCGTACTCCCTCTCGGCGGGCGGCCCCATCGTCCACCCGGCCGTGGATTGCATCATCGCCACCCCGATATCTCCCCACACGCTCAGCGTGCGCCCCCTCGTCCTCCCCGCGGAGGAGACGCTGACGGTGGAGGTGCTCTCCCCCACCGAGGAGCTGATCCTGACCATCGACGGCCAGGAGAGCGAGCGCCTCATCCCCGGCGCCCGCGTCGTGGTGCGCCGCGCGGACGAGCGCGTGTCCCTCGTCCGCCTCCCCGAGCGCAGCTTCTTCTCCACCCTGCGCGTCAAGCTGCGCTGGGGCGACCTGGAAGAGCGCAAGCGATAAACAACGGCCCCGGTGCGATGCGCTGGGGCCGTCGATTTTTCGTGATCGAAACAACAGGGCCTCACGCGGAGACGCGGAGACGCAGAGAGAAAAGAAAAAGAACACCCAAGCAGCTGCAGTTCTTTTCTCCGCGTCTTCGGGCCTCCGCGTGAGATTGTTGTTGGGATACTTCCGCTACTCCGTATTTTCGGTTAATGTTCGGTTGTGGCGGGGCTGAACCGAGGGAGCGGGGCGGGGGTATACAGCGTGCTGATCCGTCGCGCGGGAGGGGCGCACGACGTACCTTGCGGAATGAACGCACGCAGATCCGGATGAATCCGCACGCTCTCAACGTCCTAGAGTACCGCGACGCGCTGGACATCGTCGCACGCTACGCATCGTCTGCGCTCGGCGGGGACGCGGTGCGCGCGCTGGAGCCCTCGGCCGACCTCGGGTGGATCGAGCCGGAGCTGGCGCGCGTGGACCAGATGCGCGGCTTCCTCCGCGGCGACTCGGGGTGGTACATCCCCGCGATCCCGGACGTGCGCGACCCGCTCCGCAAGCTGCGCGTGGAGGGCTCCGTGCTAGACGGCTCGCAGCTTCGCGACGTGGCGACGCTCCTCGCATCGTCGCGGGTGACGCGGCGCGCGATCCAGGGCCAGGCCGCGAGCTTTCCGCTCCTGGCGATGCTCGCCGGCGCGCTGGTGGAGGCGGAGAAGGAGGAGACGGAGATCGGGCGCACCGTGGACGACCACGGCACCGTGCGAGACGAGGCTTCGCCGCTCCTCTACCGCACGCGCCGCGAGATCAAGAGCGCGCGCAACCGGCTGGTGGAGAAGCTGGCGTCCTACGTCTCGTCGCTCCCGGCGCACTACCAGGTGCCGGACGCATCGGTGACGGTGCGCGAGGGGCGCTTCGTGATCCCCATCCGCCGCGAAGGGCGCGGCGAGGTGGGCGGCATCGTGCACGACGAGAGCGGGACGGGCGCGACGCTCTTCGTGGAGCCGCCCGTCGCCGTGGAGATGATGAACCGCCTCCGCGAGCTGGAGGCGACGGAGCAGCGCGAGGTCACGCGCATCCTGCGCGAGCTCTCCGCCCGGCTGCGGCCGATGCAGCCGGAGCTGCTGGCGACGCTGGACGCGATGGTGGCGCTGGACTCCGTGTACGCCCGCGCGCGCTACGCCATCAAGTCGGACGGGCACGTGCCGCGCCTCCTCCCCGCCGGGACGGAGGAGTACGAGGTCGTGAACGGCTATCACCCGGTGCTCCAGGCGCGCAGCGGGGCCGTGGTGCCCTTCGACCTGCGGATGGACGCGGGGGAGCGGACGCTGCTGATCTCCGGGCCCAACACGGGCGGCAAGACGGTGCTGCTGAAGGCGATCGGTCTGATCTCGCTCCTCACGCAGAGCGGGATCATTCCGCCGGTGGGGCCGCGCTCGAAGCTCCCCGTCTTCCGCCAGGTGTTCGCGGACATCGGCGACGAGCAGAGCATCGAGGCGTCGCTCTCCACCTTTTCCGCGCACCTCAAGAACCTGCGCGAGGCGCTGGACGGCGCGGACTGGGATGCGCTGGTGCTGACGGACGAGATCGGGAGCGGGACGGACCCGGTGGAGGGCGGCGTGCTGGCCCGCGCCATCCTCATCGAGCTGACGCGCCGCTCCGCCTTCACCGTCGCCACCACACACCTGGGACAGCTCAAGCTGCTGGCGACGGAGGAGCGTGGGGTCGTGAACGCCTCGCTCCAGTTCGACGCGGAGCGCCTGCAGCCGACGTACCGCCTGGTGAAGGGAATCCCCGGCCGCTCGTACGGCCTGGCGATCGCGCGGCGGCTCGGGATGGCGGAGTCGGTGCTGGAACACGCCGAGTCCGCGCTGCCGCAGGGCGAGCGCGACGTGGCCCGCCTCCTCCTGGACCTGGAGGCGAAGGAGCAGCGCCTCTCGGAAGCCACCGTCGCGCTGGAGCGCCAGCTCGCGGAGACGCGCGCGCTGCAGCAGGCGCTTGAGGAGCGCGAGCGCTCGCTCAAGGAGAAGGAGCGCGACGCGGAGCGGCGCGCACGGCAGCAGGCGCGCGACCTCCTCCTCCGCTCACGCGCCGAGGTGGAGGCCGCCATCCAAGAGGTGCGCGGCGTGGCGGACGCGGCGCAGCTGGAGGAGGCCTCGCGCGCCGCTCGGCGCCGCGTGGAGGAGGCCGCGACCCGCCAGCGCGAGCGCGTGCCGCAGGAGCGCAAGAAGGCCGGCGCGCATCCCGCCCGCACGGCCGACGCGGTGGCGCTGGAGGCGGGCGTCCGCGTGAGAATCGAGTCGCTGGGGCGCACCGGAATCGTCGTGGAGGTGCGCGACGGCAAGGCGCTGGTGGAAGCGGGCTCCATCCGCATCCTCCTGCCGCGCGAGGACCTCTCGCCGCTCCCGGCCGGCGACCAGCAGCGCGAGCGGAGCAAGCCGACGGCCGGCTACTACTCGCACACCAGCGAGGCGCACCCGGAGGTGGACCTGCGCGGGATGCGCGTGGACGAGGTGGAGACGGTGCTCGGCCGCGCGGTGGACGACGCGATCCTGGCGGGCCTGCCGTCGTTCCGCATCATCCACGGCAAGGGCACCGGCGCGCTGCGTGCCCACGTCCGCGACCTGATCAAGAACGACCGCCGCATCCTGACCTCGCGCGCCGGTGAGCTGTTCGAGGGAGGGACGGGGGTGACGGTGGTGGAGTTCGCGTAACTGAAGTGCGAGAGTGCGTGAGTGCGTGAGTGCGTGAGTGCGGGGGCACCGGCCCCGCATCGCGCCGCAGCAGGTCGGGTGAGGGAGCGATTCCCCATTCCCCATTCCCCATTCCCCGCAGTCCGTGCCGATCCCGGATCACCTCGTCGAACAGGTCCGACAGCAGGCGGACCTCGTGGAGATCGTCTCGGAGCACACGCGCCTCAAGCGCTCCGGGAGGACCTTCCGCGGGCCGTGCCCGTTGCACGGCGGCGATGGCCCGAACTTTTCGGTCGATCCGGCCAAGGGGTACTACAAGTGCTTCGTGTGCGGCGAGGGGGGGACGGTCTTCACCTTCCTGATGAAGCACCTGGGGATGAGCTATCCCGAGGCGATCCGCACGGTGGCGGAGCGCGTGGGGATCGAGATCCCGGACGAGCGCGCGCGGCGGCAGGAGGTCGATCCCAACCAGCCGCTGTACGAGGTCAACGCCTTCGCGGCGGACTGGTTCAGGAAGCGGCTCTGGGACGACGAGCGTGGCAAGCCCGCGCGCGAGTACCTGGAGCGGCGCGGGATCACCCGCGAGACGGCGGAGCGCTTCGGGCTGGGGTGGGCGCCCGAGGAGTGGGTCGCGCTCGGCGAGGCCGCGCGCAAGCACGGCATCGACAACGGTCGCCTGCTGGCGCTCGGATTGGCCAAGGAGTCGAAGAACGGGCGTGATCCCTACGACGCCTTCCGAGCGCGCATCATCTTCCCCATTGAGGACCTCAGCGGGCGCGTGGTGGCGTTCGGGGGGCGCATTCTCGGCGAGGCGGACGAGCGCACGCCCAAGTACCTGAACTCGCCCGAGTCGGCCATCTACCACAAGGGCAACGTCCTGTACGGCCTGGGATGGAGCCGCGGCGCCATCCGCAAGGAAGAGGCGGTGCTTGTCGTGGAAGGCTACATGGACTACGTCTCCCTCGCCGCGCACGGGGTGGGGAACGCCGTGGCGCCGCTGGGGACGGCGATGACGCAGGAGCAGTGCGAACTGATCGCCCGCTACGCCCCGCGCGCCATCCTCCTGTACGACAGCGACAAGGCCGGCCTCAAGGCCACCTTTCGCACCGGCGACGAGCTCCTGCGCGCCGGGCTGGAGGTCCTCGTGGCCACGTTGCCGGAGGGGGAGGACCCCGATTCGCTCGTCCGCAACAAGGGGCAGGCCGCGCTCCGCCGCTTCCTGGACGACGCGGTGGACGTGATGGAGCGCAAGATCCAGATCCTGGAGCGCAAGGACTTCTTCTCCAGCATCAAGGGCACCCGCCAGGCGATCGACTCCCTGCTCCCCACCGTCCGCGCCGCCTCCGACGAGCTGGTGCGCAGCGTGTACATCGGGCGCATCTCCGAGAAGACGGGCGTCCCGCGCGAGACGCTGGAGCGCGAGGTGGCGGAGGCCGCGTCGCGTGATCCCCGCGCGCCTGGCCCCCTCGAGCGCCGCCGCCGCGACGAAGGACGCCGCGCGGAGGATTTCGCGCAGAGGCCCGCGCGCAAGGACATGCGCACCAACGCCGAGCGCTCGCTCCTCCTGCTGATGGTCCACGACGAGCGCTGGGTGGAGGAGGCCGCCAAGCACGTGGAGGCGGACGCCCTGCTGCTCCCGCTCTACCGAACGTTATTCCAGGGCCTCCTGGACGCCGAAGGCCAGCGCGACCCCGAGGGCGAGTGGCTCACCCGCTTTCCGCCCGCGGTGCAGCCGCTCCTCGAGGAGCTGCGCGGCGACCCTGAGATCGCGTCGATGGTGCCGGCCGAGGCGTTCTTTCGCGGAAGCGTGTCGCAGATCCTGGAGCGGGCGCACCTGGAGCGCCTGGCCGAGCTGAACCGCGAGCTCAACATCGCTGGCCCGGAGCAGCAGATGCTCCTCCTACGCGAAAAGGCGCAGCTCGTAAAGGTGATGCGCGAGAACGGCTATCTTCGCCGCACGGGCTTCGTGCAGGCCCTCACGCAGAGCACGCCGCACTACGGCCCCGGCCCGCTCGAGTGACACCCTTTTATTGTCATCCTGAGTGAAGCGCTTCACCGTCCTCGCCCGTGCTCAACCCTTTGGCGCGAACGAAGGATCTACTGCGCGTTTCGAGAGGTCCGGCGTGCGGCGCGGGCCCCGGCCCGGCGCGGGCTAGATTCTTCGGTCGCCGCAAGGAGTGCGGTGTGCTGGGGCCGACGCTGGAGCGGGCGGCTCCCTCAGAATGACAGAGGAGAGGATGGGGCCGCGCGCAGCACCCCCTTCTGTCATCCTGAGTGAAGCGCTTCACCGACCTCGCCCGTGCGCTACCCTCTGGCGCGAACGAAGGATCTACTGCGCGTGCCGAGGCGATGGCGTGAGGGGCGAGTCACGGCCCGGCGCAGGCTAGATTCTTCGGTCGCCGCAAGGAGTGTGGTGTGCTGGGCCGACGCTGGAGCAGGCGGCTCCCTCAGAATGACAGGGGGGTGGGGTCGCGCGCATGACCCCCCTCGTCTGTCATCCTGAGTGAAGCGCTCACAGACCACGCCCGTGCGCTATCCTGTGGCGCGAACGAAGGATCTACTGTGCGTTCCGAGGGGACAGCGTGCGGGGCGAGTCCCGGCCACAAACACACATACGGTGAACCATGACGCTGGACGATCTGGAGACGCCCGCGGCGCTGGTGGACGTGGAGCGGATGGGGGCGAACCTGCGGCGCGCGGCCGAGTACTGCCGCACCCACGGGCTCGACTGGCGTCCGCACGCGAAGACGCACAAGACGCCGGAGCTGGCGGCCGAGCAGGTGCGGCTGGGTGCAATCGGCGTGACCGTCGCGACGCCGCGCGAGGCGGAGGTGATGGCGACGGCGGTGGACGACATCCTCCTCGCGTATCCGCCATTCGGCGCGAGCAAGCTGGAGCGGCTGATGCGCCTCCCCGAGCACGTGCGCCTCACGGTGGGGCTGGATTCGGCGGAGGCGCTGGACGCGCTGGCGGAGGCGGCGCGCCGTGCGGGACGGACCACCGGCGTACTGGTAGAGCTGGACGCGGGGATGGGACGCGTTGGCCTCGGCTCGCCGGAGCACGCGGTGGAGCTGGCGCGGCGGGCGAGCGAGACACCCGGCGTGGAATACCGGGGTATCATGTTCTACCCGGGACACATCCGCGGCCCCGTCGCGGAGCAGGACGAGGCGCTCGCCGCGCTCGACGCGCGCCTCGCCGAGCGCATCGCGGCGCTGTCGGATGCGGGGCTGCGGCCACGGGTGGTGAGCGGCGGATCGACGCCCACGTTCTGGCGCTCGCACGAGGTGGCGGGGATCACGGAGCTGCGCCCCGGCACCAACATCTTCAACGACCGCACCACGGCCGAGATCGGCGCCTGCGCGTGGGACGAGTGCGCGTACACCGTGCTCGCGACCGTGGTCAGCACGGCGGTGGCGGGGCAGGCGGTGGTGGATGCGGGCTCCAAGGCGCTCGCCAAGGAGGAGCTTCGCGCCACGGGTGGCGGTTACGGCGCGCTCCTGGAGCACCCCGAGGTCGTGGTCAAGTCCGTCTCCGAAGAGCACGGCCTGCTCGACCTGAGCGCCACCGACTGGCGCCCACGCGTGGGCGATCGGGTGCGCATCGTCCCCAACCACGTGTGCGTGTCGGTGAACCTGCAGGAGCGGCTGTGGGGCGTGCGCGGCGGCGAGGTGGCGGCGGAATGGGAGATCGCGGGACGGGGGCGCGCGCCGTGGGTGGCGCGGGCGCAAGCAGCGGCGGCTGGCTGAGATACGGACGGGCGGGGTGCACTCTCCGCCCGTCTTTGGTTAGATTGCCCTTGCCCGACCCTTCCGCCGTACCTCCCCGTCCCTAAGCGCAATGAACCTGATCCTGCGGCTCTTCTACGTGCTCCTTTCGGGGATGCGCGGCGCGCGGCTCCAGCCGCTGGACGAGTCCGTGGTGAAGTTCCGGGTCTTTCCGAACGATCTGGACACCAACCTCCACATGAACAACGGCCGCTACCTCACCCTGATGGACCTGGGGCGGCTGGACCTGCTGGTGCGGCTGGGCGTGGTGCGCGAGGTGCGCCGGCGCCGCTGGAACCCGGTGGTCGCGTCGCTCGCCATCCGCTACCGCCGCTCGCTGGCGCCGTGGCAGAGCTACGAGCTGAGGACGCGCCTGGTGGGGTGGGACGACCGCTGGTTCTTCATGGAGCAGCGCTTCACCCGCGGCGGGCAGACGATGGCCGTGGCGATGGTGAAGGCGCTCTTCGTGGGCCCGGACGGCCGGGTCGCGCCGCAGGAGTTGGTGGACGCGACGGGCTACGACGTGGTGCCGCCCGAGATTCCAGAGTCGATACGCAGATGGGAAGATGCCGAGGATGACCTCCTCGAGCAGCGGGAGCTTGCGACCCGGGATGGATGAGATGCACGACTACGAGGCCCTCGCCGCCCGCATGGAGCGGCTGGAACGCGCCGTCGAGGAGATCGCCCGCCGCCTCCCCGCCGCGGAGGCCGGCTCCGACGCGCAGACCATCGCCGCGCCCGCGCTCCCACCTCGTGTCCCCGTACGCGCCCCGGCGGCGGCGGTGCGCGTTCCGCGCGAGGCGATCCGCTGGGACGGGCAGCTCTGGCTGAACCGGCTGGGGATCGGGCTCCTCCTACTGGGGGTCGCGTTCCTATTCCGCTACTCCATCGACATGGGGTGGATCACGCCGGCCGTGCGCGTGGGCTTCGGCACTGCCGTCGGCGTGACGCTGCTAGCGGCCGGGCTGCGCATCGGAGAGAAGCGCCGCTTCGGATCGGTGCTGGTGGGCGGCGGGATCGCGACGTTCTACATCGTGGGATGGGCCGCCTTCAACCTGTACTCGCTCGTCGGCTACACGGCGGCGTTTGCGGGGGCGGTGGCGGTCACGGCGCTCGCCTTCTGGCTGGCGCTGCGCAAAGACGAGCCGGCGCTCGGCATCATGGGCGCCATCGGCGGGCTGGGGACGCCGCTGCTGCTGGGCCTCTCGTACGGCACGCCGCGCGGCCTCGCCATCTACACCTGCATCATCATCGGCTGGACGGCGGCGCTGCACCTGAAGCGGAGCTGGCGCTGGGTGCTGTGGACGACGTTGGCGTTCGGGTGGGTGCTGCTGTGCCGCTACGCGTACCACGTGGCGCTTCCGGACCGCCTCGTCGCCGCCGACGCGTGGGTGCTGCAGGGCGCGGCGGTGTTCGCCTGGGCCTGTACGGGGCTCCTGCCGCTCCTGGCGCGCCTGCGCTTGAAGTCCGAGCGCCGCTGGTCCGACCTAGACGCGTTGCACTGGTACGGCGTCGCGCTGGTGCCGCCCGGCGCCGCGCTCCTGGTCACCGGCCTCGTGTGGACGCTCCTCCGGGAGCAGTGGGGCGCCGCGGCGATGGCGGGCTCGGCGCTCTACGCCGCCGCCGCCTACCTCCTCTGGACGCGAGACCGGCGGCTGGCGCGGGTGCTCGCGCTCGCCGCGTCGGTGATGCTGACGGTGGGGATGATCGGCGCGCTCGAAGGGAACGTGCTGCTGGCCGGGATCGCGGTCCAGGCGCTGGCGCTTCACGCGCTCGCGGGGAAGGGCGGCGGGATCGCGCTGCGCTGGACGGCGCACAAGGCGTACATCGGCGCCGGAGCCTGGCTGCTCATCCGCCTCACCGTGGACGCCGGGGCGGGGCTGGCGAACTCGGCCACGACGGTGCTGGTGCTGGCGTGCGGGTTCGCGGCGTCGTACCTCGTGCACCGGCGCCGGGAGATGCTCGCCTACCGCTACTTCGTCCACGCCGCGCTGCTCGGCTTCCTGTGGCGCGAGCTGGCGCGGATGGATGGCGGCGAGGGCTTCGCGACGGTGGCGTGGGGCGCGTACGCGCTGGGGCTCCTCCTCTTCGGTATGGCGCGCTCCCGCCCGCTGGTGGAGAAAACGGCGCTCGCCACCCTGCTGGTGGTCGTCGCCAAGCTCTTCCTGGTGGACCTGGCGGCGCTGGAGGCGATCTACCGCATCCTGCTCTTCCTGGGCTTCGGCGGGGTGTTCCTCTTCTTCAGCTACGCCCTGCAGACGTGGCTCCGTCCGCGCGCGGCGGAGCCGCCCCCCGCCCCCCGCGTCGCCGGTTGACGAACGAGACACCGCCTGCCGGCCTCTGCGAGAGCTGCCGCAACGTGCGCTTCGTGGACACGCGCAAGGGCTCGCGCTTCTACCTTTGCGAGCTCTCCGAGGTGGACCCCCGCTTCCGCAAGTACCCGCCGATTCCGGTGCTGCGCTGCATCGGGTACAGCCCGGCGGAAACGGCGGTGGCGTGAGACGACGGCCGAGGCGCTGCGGGGACACTCACCGCCCGCTTCGCCTGCTTCCGGTGGCAGCCATCAGCCCAGGAGTTTTGAATTGAGACGCCATGCCCTCGCAGCACTCTGCCTGTTCCTCGCCGCCGGCTGCGAGGACCCCTCGGGCGCCCGGGAGCTCACCGGCACCGAAGGAGAGCTTGTCGCCACGTTCGGTGGAGGGAAGCGCTTCAGTGTACGCGGTGAATGCCGACCGGACCCTTCGCCCGTCTGCGCGTCCGCTACCGTCTACCATCATCCGGATTTCGGCCGGAGCGTGGGAGTCGCTGGCATCGTGGTGTCCGGCAATCGGTACGAACAACTGATCCTGTCGCTGAGCGACTCCGAAGTGGGCACGTACACGTTCGGGCAGGGGTGCGAGCGCTGCGTCTTCGTAAGCTATTCGGCTGGCGAATGGCCGGGTGCGTCGACCCTCTATCCCCCCCCGCCGAACATTTGGGACAACGTCTCCGCGACGGTAACGATCACGGACGCGGTCAACGGCCGGCTCCGCGGCACCTTCAGCACCAGGCTGGAGGGCAGGGAATTGCCGGACCTGGAAGTGCGCGAGGGGAGGTTCGACGTTCCGCTGCGCACCCCGTGATCCGGAGTGCGCGGCAGCGGGTTCACCTCCGGCGCAGGCGCGTGGAATGATGACGACGACGGGCCCGGCGCGATGCCGGGCCCGTCGTGTTTTGGTGTAGCCTGGAGCCGGGGCCTTGATGCAGGGCGAGTGAACTCGCGGCAACAACAGCACAAAGTCCGCCTGCGCGGACTCGGGGGCGAGATTCGTTCGGCGCTTCCAACTCTGTGCGGCGTGAGGTCCGCACCAGGAGCGAATGAATTCGCGGCTGGAAACGCGCGAAGTCCGCCTGCGCGGACTGGTGGCGGTCTCGCAGACCGCTTCAGCGGTCTTCCCATAGTTCCAGCCGGGGGCTTTAGCCCCCGGTAAACCGGAACCGGCCCAGCCCACCTGGCCAATCCCGCCCCCCCTCAATCCCCCCCGTACATCGCCTCCAGCTCGTACACGGCCTCGGCAGGCCCGATCACGATCAGCGTCTCCCCGGCGCTGAGGACGCGCTGGGCGTCGGGGTTGAGGGCAAAGGCGCCGGCGGTGTCGCGGATGGCCAGGATGCTCACGTTGCGCATGCGGCGCAGGTCGCAGCGCGCCACCGTCTGGCCCGCGAAAGGGGAGTCGGGGGCGATGGTGATCTGCCCCACGTCGACCGCCACGTTCATCCCGAAGCTGAACATCTCGGTGAACAGGTCGTGCACGGCGGGGCGCAGGAGGGCGAGCGCAAGCCGGTGCCCCCCGATGTCCTCGGGGGTGACCACGCGGTCCGCGCCGGCGCGGCGCAGCTTCGACTCGCTGGCGTCGCTGTTGGCGCGCGAAACGACGAGGAGCTTTGGGTTGAGGCCGCGCGCGGTGAGGACCGTGAGGACGTTGTTGGCGTCGGAGTCCAGGGCGGCCACCAGCCCGCGCGCCCGCGCCACGCCGGCCGCCTCCAGGACGCCGTCGTGTGTGGCGTCGCCGATCAGGTGGGGGATCCCCTCCGCGAGGAGGCGCTCCTCGAACTCCTCCTTCTCGTCGATCACCAGGAACGACTCGCCGCGCACCATCAGGTCGCGCACGATGCGGGTGCCCAGCCGCCCGTAGCCGCAGACGACGAAGTGGTCGCTCAGGTTCTCGATGCGCTGCGTCATCTTCCGCCTCTCCACGGTCAGCCAGTACGTCTGCCCCAGCATCACCTCGATCGCGTTCCCGGCGGCCCACGCGCCCACGCCCACCCCCACCATGATCAGCCCGATGGTGAAGAGGCGCCCGCCCTGCGACAGCGGCTCCGTTTCGCCGAACCCCACCGTGGCGACGGTGATCACCGTCATGTACAGCGCATCGACCCACCCCATCCCCTCCACGAAGCGGTAGAAGAGGGTGCTCCCCGCCATGACGAGGAAGAGGGCCAGAAGTGCGATCTGCAGCCTGCGGAGTGGGTGCTGCGCGGCCGAGCTGATCCGGTAGCGGAGCGATGCCTTCCGCGCCCGCTTGCGCCGGTCGACGGGGTAGGGGCGCGCGGGCCGGATCACGGCTCAGGCGGCGCCGAAGCCGCGCGTCGCCTCCACCGCGCGGCGGTAGTGCTCCACCTGGCGCTCGATCTCCGCCGCGCTCCAGCCGATCCCCGGCTCGTCCGCCATCCGCTCCGCCACCTTGCGCGCCACGGAAAGGCCGCCGTCGCGCGCCTCGTAGAAGATGTGGAGGCGGCGCACCAGCAGGTCCTCCAGCGTCATCGCCATCTCGCAGCGAACCGCCCGCGCGATCTCGGCTCGCAGGTAGGGGAGCCCGGGGATCAGCCGCGTGCCCAGCTCGGGTTCGCGCCGGATCTCGTCCAGCACCGCGCCCGCCTCGTCGCCATAGAAGCGGGCAAGGTGCGTGGCGGCCGCTTCGTCCAGACCCACGGCGGCGGCCTCTTGGCGGATGCGCGCGGCGAAGTCGTCCCACGGCTCGCTCGGGGCCGCGGGAAGGGGAAGGTCCTCGGTGAGGGAGCTCCCGCTCGCGACGCCGTGCCGTTCCCGGAGGATGCGCGCCGCCTCGTCCGCCACCTCGGCCGCCATCACGCGGTAGGTGGTCAGCTTGCCGCCCGCGATGTTGAGGAGTCCGCTACGGTCCTGCCAGATCTCGTGCTCGCGCGACGTGGCGCTCTCCGAACGGCCGCCCTCCGTGTCGAGCGGCGCGAGGAGGGGGCGCAGGCCGGCCCAGGTGCTCACCACGTCCTCCGCCGTCAGCCGCGCGGCGGGGAAGATGGAGTTGGCGGACTCCAGCAGGTAGCACACGTCGGCCTCGTCCGCGCGCACGTCGGCGGGGGAGCCGCGGAAGTCGGTGTCGGTGGTCCCCACGTACGAGAAGTCGCCCCACGGCAGCACGAACATCACCCGCCCGTCTACGGGGGAGCGGAAGGTGATGGCGCCGCGGTTCCCCAGCCGCTCGGCGGGGACCATGATGTGGACGCCCTTGGTGGTGCGCAGCCGCGGCTTGGTGCCGGGGTCCGCCAGGCGCCGCACGATGTCGCTCCAGGGACCCGTGGCGTTCAGGATTACCCGCGCCCGCACCTCCGCCACGCCGCCGCCCAGCCGGTCGCGCACGCGCACACCCGCCACCCGCGCCCCTTCGCGCAGGAAGCCGGTCACCTCCGCGTGCGGCACCACGGCGGCGCCGGACTCGTGGGCGCCGCGCGCGTTGGCCAGCGCCAGCCGCGCGTCGTCCACCGATGCATCGTAGTAGAGCGCGGCGCCCCTCACGCCCTCGGAGCGCAGCGCGGGCTCCGCGGCGGCGACGGCCTTGGGCGAGAGCATGCGGTGCCGCGAGATGTTGCGAAAGAGCGAGAGGAGGTCGTACAGCCACATCCCCGCCTGCAGCTTGCGGCGCCCTACGGGGCCGTTGCGGAAGACGGGGAAGAGGAAGGGGAGGGGGTGCACCAGGTGCGGGGCCAGCGCCAGGAGGCGGCGCCGCTCCGCGCTGGCCTCGAAGACGAGGCGGAAGTCGAAGGTCTCCAGGTAGCGGAGCCCTCCGTGGATCAGCCGCGACGAGCGGCTGCTGGTGCCCTGCGCGATGTCGCCCGCGTCCACCAGCGCCACCCGCAGCCCGCGCCCGGCCGCGTCGCGCGCCACCCCGGCGCCCGTGATCCCCCCGCCGATCACCAGCAGGTCCCACGTCCCGCGCCCGAGCGCGTTCCAGTGCTCCGTGCGCGCCTCGGCCGAGAAGGGAGTCACGGGATCAGGACGCGCTCTCGGCGACGTCCTTGAAGCCGAGCGCGCGCAGCAGCGAGGCGAAGGAGACGTCGGCGTGGCTCAGGACGAAGACCCCTTCGAACGTCGTATCCAGGAAGGTGAAGTCGGTCTCGATCAGGAGCCCGTCCACCGCGTCGCGCCCCACCCGCTCCCGGTCGCCCGCGGTGAGGACGGGGGTGCCGATCATCACGCCCTTGTTGAGGAACGTCCCCAGCACGCCCACGTACGCCGCGCACACGATGTTCCCCATCTCGTTGAGCGCCGAGAGCTCCAGCGCCCCGATCTCGGTATGGCGCGATGGGTCGCGGCGCATCATCAGCGCCACCATGCGCAGCGCGGTCTCCTTGGCCAGCACGAGCGCCGCCTGCTCGCCCCCCTCCTCGGAAACCCCCACGATGGGTACGCTGATCAGCACCAGCTCGCCATCGCCGGGCAGCGACGCGATGAGCGCCGCGCGCGTCACCCACTGGATGCGCGGCACGGAGATCATCACGGTAAGCCCCGTGAGCTGCGACAGGTTGGTGGCGGCGTGGCCGGCCCCGATGTTCACGATCTCGCGGATCGCGTCGAGATGCTGGGGTGTCACCGGGAGCTGGGTGGTCATCGTGGATGCGGTATGCAATGTCGGCGCGGCTACGCCCGTTTACGCTGGCCTCGGCAGGAGTCGGGCCGTGGGCCGTGCCTGGGGTGTGCCCTGGCGAGTGAACTCGCGGCAACAACAGCACAAAGTCCGCCTGCGCGGACTCTCGGGCGAGATCCCGGCGCGTCGCGAAGGCCGGTGCGGGCAGGGGCGCGGGTCCATGAGCGAATGAATTCGCCGCTGGAACCACGCAATGTCCGCCTGCGCGGACTGGCTGCGGCGCGAGAGCCCACTTCAGTGGGCTTCCCGTGGTTCCAGCCGGGGGATTCATCCCCCGGTCGCGTAACGCCGGTGCCCGCCGCCCGGCACCACCCCCCGCCCCCCGGAGCCTGCGAAGGCAGGCTTCCCGCGGTTGTTGCAGCGGTTTCAACCGCCGGGGGCATCACAGCCTCGGAACCGTCACCCCCACCTGCCCCTGGTACTTCCCCTTGCGATCCGCATAGCTGACCTCGCACGGCTCGTCGGACTCGAAAAAGAGCACCTGCGCGATCCCCTCGTTGGCGTAGATGCGTGCCGGGAGCGGGGTCGTGTTGGAGATCTCCAGCGTCACGAACCCTTCCCACTCTGGCTCGAAAGGAGTTACGTTCGTGATTATGCCACATCTGGCATAAGTGCTTTTTCCGACGCAAAGTGTGAGCACGTTGCGCGGGATGCGGAAGTACTCCACCGACCTCGCCAGCGCGAACGAGTTGGGGGGGACGATGCACACGTCGCCCTCGAAGTTCACGAACGAGGCGTCGTCGAAGTTCTTGGGGTCGACGATGGCGTTGTTGACGTTGGTGAAGATCTTGAACTCGCGCGCCACCCGCATGTCGTAGCCGTACGACGACACGCCGTACGAGATCGTCCCCTTCCTCACCTGCGCGTCCTCAAAGGGTGCGATCATCGCGTGCTCGCGCGCCATCTGCCGGATCCAGCGATCGGACTTGAGGCTCATCGGGAGGCTTGTGAATCAGGTGAGGGAGCGGAAGTTGCACGTGGCGCGGCAACCCCGAACGACATCCGAAAACCGGGGTATCGGGGGCACCGGGACAGGGGCGCCAAGCTAGGCACCCGCCCCCCCGCGCGGCAAGGGGGAAAAGGCCCCGTTCTTCGCTTGACCGGGGGCCGGGCAAGTCGTACATTGGCCCGGCTCCACACAAGTGAAGGATTTCACAAACT
Organism: Longimicrobium sp.; assembly: GCA_036387335.1. Lineage (NCBI taxonomy): Bacteria > Pseudomonadati > Gemmatimonadota > Longimicrobiia > Longimicrobiales > Longimicrobiaceae > Longimicrobium > Longimicrobium sp. The sequence continues at coordinate 5,828 of DASVTZ010000033.1, read as the reverse complement.
ACCGCCTCACAGGGCGTACGCCGACATGCTTCGCTCGTACCTTCCCGCGCTGATCATGCTGGCCATCTCGGTGGCCAACGCGATCTTCATGGTGGTGCTCTCCACGGTGCTCAGCCCCGGGGGGAAGACCAAGGTGAAGTCCGCCCCGTACGAGAGCGGGATGGACCCGCTGGGTGGCACGCGCGAGCGCTTTTCGGTGAAGTTCTACATGGTGGCGATCCTGTTCATCGTGTTCGACGTGGAAACCGTGTTTCTCCTCCCCTGGGCCGTGTCGCTGCGGCCGCTGGGGTGGGGGGGCTTCGCCTCGGCGATGATCTTCATCTTCATCCTGACGGTGGGGCTCGTTTACGAGTGGAAGAAGGGAGCGCTGGAATGGGACTGAACGAGAACACCAATCCGCAGCCGATCACCAAGCCGGCCGACGCGGTCATGCCCGCCCCCGAGGGCGGCATCTTTTCCGGCTCGCCGTCGTTCCTCACCACCAAGCTGGACACGGTGGTGAACTGGGCGCGCGAGAACTCCATCTGGCCGATGCCGTTCGGCACGGCGTGCTGCGCCATCGAGATGATGGCCACGGCCGCCACGCGCTACGACCTGGCCCGCTTCGGGATGGAGCGCATGAGCTTCTCCCCCCGGCAGGCGGACCTGCTGATCTGCGCGGGACGCGTGTCGTACAAGATGGCGCCGGTGCTGCGCAAGATCTGGGAGCAGATGCCGAGCCCCAAGTGGGCGATCTCCATGGGCGCCTGCGCGTCCACGGGCGGCGTCTTCGACGTGTACAGCATGGTGCAGGGGATCGACACCATCATCCCCGTGGACGTGTACGTCCCCGGCTGCCCGCCGCGGCCCGAGGGGCTGATGTACGGGATCCTGATGATCCAGGAGAAGATTCGCCGCTCGTCGCCCACGGCGCAGGACGAATGGAACGCGGTGGACCAGCTTCCCGAGGGCGCCAGCTACCTGCCGGACGAGGTGATCAACAACATCACCGTGCAGTTCGGCAACTCGACGAACCAGAACCGCCCCGGCGGCCTGATGTCGACGGGGGCGGTGGTGCGGGTGCAGGATCGAAGGCCATAACTGCGAGTGCTAAGTCCTAAGTCCTGAGTGCTGAACTTCGCGCTACAGGACTTAGGACTCAGGACTTAGGACTTCAGGACTATGACCCAGAACGACGCATTCAAAAAAGGCCTCGACGATCTCGACGCCGGGCCGCGGCCCTCGGACGCGGGCGATGCAGGCGCGCCGCCGCAGGCGGGCGGGCTGCCGCCGCACCCGTCGGTGGAGGCGCTCCGCGAGCGCTTCGGCGACGCGGTGCTGCGCCACGAGCTGGTGAGCGGCGACGAGCACATCGTCTACGTACTGCCGGACCGCAACGTCGAGATCCTCCAGTTCCTGCGCGACGAGCCGGGGCACCGGTACGACTTCCTCCAGGACCTCACCGCGGTGGACTACGGCGGCGGGCGGATGATCCAGGTGGTGTACCAGCTCTGGTCCATCGAGAACAAGCTGAACCTGCGCGTCAAGGCCGAGCTGCCGCTGGACGGGCTTGAGATCCAGTCCGTGTACTACCTGTGGCGTGCGGCCGACTGGCTGGAGCGCGAGGTGTACGACATGTTCGGCGTCGTCTTCACGGGGCACCCGGACCTGCGCCGCATCCTGATGCCGTACAACTACGCCGAGGGGCACCCGCTGCGTAAGGACTTCCCGCTCCGCGGCCGCTTCAGCCGCGCCGAGCAGACGCGGCGCGCCCTCAACCTGCGCACCGAGGACCACTACTCGCCGCGCGAGCTGGAGATCGCACACGTGCTGGGCCAGAGCGTCCCCGACCCGTTCGGCAAGTCGGAGACGAACTCCGGGCAGCAGCAGTTCGGCGGCATGGGAGGAGGAGGCTGATGTCGAGCAAGCTGCGCAGAGTCGTCTACAACGTCGCCCGCAACCCCGAGCTCTCCTCGGGGGGCTCCCTGGTGCACGCCCCCATCGTCCCCTTCGTGGGCGAAGAGGCGCGCGTGCAGGAGGACATCGCGGGCGAGCACATGCTCATCAACATTGGGCCGCAGCACCCCGCCACGCACGGCGTGCTGCGCCTGGTGCTGGAGCTGGACGGCGAGACGGTCGTCCGCTGCATCCCGCACATCGGCTACCTGCACTCGTCGTTCGAGAAGCTGGGCGAGTACCGGGACTGGAACCAGGTGGTTCCGCTCACCGACCGCATGGACTACCTGGCGCCGCTGATCTACAACTGCGCCTACGCCATGGCGGTGGAGAAGCTGATGGGCGTGGAGGTAACGGAGCGGTGCAAGGTGGTGCGCCTCATCTGCATGGAGCTGGACCGCATCTTCAGCCACCTGCTCTGGCTGGGGACGACGGCCATCGACCTGGGCGCCTTCACCGTCTTCCTGTACACCTTCCAGCAGCGCGAGCTGATCTACGACCTGCACGAGGCGTTCACCGGCGCGCGCATCACCACGTCGTCCACCCGCATCGGGGGGATGATGGCGGACCTGCCGGCGGGGTGGATCGACCAGCTCGACAAGTGGATCGAAGGATTCCTCCCCGTGCTGGACGAGGTGGACACCCTGCTGACCAACAACGGGATCTGGATCGGCCGAACGCAGGGTGTGGGCTCCATCTCGGCGGCGGACGCGGTGAACTGGGGGCTGAGCGGCCCCAACCTGCGCGCATCGGGGGTGCCGTACGACGTGCGCAAGGACCGCCCGTACTACGACATGGACTCGTACGACTTCGACGTGCCGGTGGGCGAGCACGGCGACATCTACGACCGCTACCTGTGCCGCATGGAGGAGATGAGGCAGTCGGTGCTCCTCCTCCGCCAGTTCATCCGGCGCCTTCCCGGCGGCCCCATCAACGTGGACGACCCCCGCGTCATCCTGCCCCCCAAGACGGCGGCGATGAACGACATGGAGTCCATGATCCACCACTTCAAGCTGGTGATGGAGGGGGTACGCGCGCCCGTGGGCGAGTCGTGGTTCTCGGTGGAGTCGTCCAAGGGCGAGCTGGGGATGTACGTGGTCTCCGACGGCGGCAGCAAGCCGGTGCGGTGGCGCGTGCGCGGCCCGTCGTTCATCAACATCGCGGCGCTCCCGCACATGATCGAGGGGGCGCTGCTTTCCGACGTGATCGCGGTGAACGCGTCGCTGGACATCGTGCTGGGAGAGATCGACCGATGACGCAGCATGGAGGAAAGCTGGACTCTCCCCCCTCGTCGTGGCCGGCCGCCCTGCAGAACCCGGGCTTCGCGGGCGACACGGGCGAGTTCCCGGCGCTCACCGCGGACGACGTGCGCGGCATCAGCTACGTCGGGATCCGCCCCGAGGACGGCGGGCACGCCTCGGTCGCGGGCACCATGCCGTACCAGGTGCCGCCCAAGCAGCCGGAGGGCCCCATCTTCGCCGGCCCGTACGAGGAGCGCCTCCAGAAGGTGCTCTCGCGCTACCCCGACCGTCAGGCGGCGCTCCTTCCCGCGCTGCACCTGGCCCACGAGCTCCGCGGCCACCTGTCGCCCGAGTCGATGGACGAGGTGGCGGCGCGGCTGGAGCTTCCGCCGGCGTACGTGCGCGGCGTGGCGTCGTTCTACACGATGTACAACCTGGGCCCGGTCGGTAAGTACCTCGTCCAGGTGTGCACCAACATCTCGTGCAACCTCTGCGGCGGCGACGCGGTCCTCGAAGCGTTTCTGGAGCACACCAACACCGAGATGGGGATGGTGAGCGAGGACGGCCGCTTCACGGTGATCGAGGCCGAGTGCCTGGGCGCCTGCGGCTTCCCGACCGTCGTGCAGATCAACGAGCGCTTCTACGAGAACATCCGCCCGGAGGAAGTGCCGGCGGTGTTGGAGTCGCTGAAGTAACGGAAGTCCTAAGTCCTGAGTGCTAAGTCCTGAACAGCACTTGGCACTTGGCACTTAGCACTTAGCACTTAGCACTTTAGTCCTGAATCAGCCCCGGAGCTGAACGATGGCATATCCATACCGGCACCCCAGTGAGGTGCTCGTCCTCTCCAAGTACTTCGGCGATCCGGAAGCGCGGACGCTGAAGGGGTGGGAGGCCCGCGGCGGCTACGCTCCGCTCCGCAAGGCGCTGGGGATGACGCCGGCCGAGATCGTCAACGAGGTAAAGGCCAGCGGGCTGCGCGGGCGCGGCGGCGCGGGCTTCCCGACGGGCGTGAAGTGGAGCTTCATGCCGCAGAAGTCGGACAAGCCCCACTACCTCCTCTGCAACGCGGACGAGAGCGAGCCCGGTACCTTCAAGGACCGCGAGCTGATCCGCTGGACGCCGCACGCGCTCGTGGAAGGGTGCCTGATCGGCGCCTACGCCATCCGCGCGGAGCACGCGTACATCTACATCCGCGGCGAGTTCTTTGAGCCCGCGCAGATCCTGGCGCGCGCCATCGAGGAGGCGTACGCGGCCGGATACGCCGGCAAGAACGTGATGGGAAGCGGGATCGACCTGGACATCACCCTGCACATCGGCGCGGGCGCGTACATCTGCGGCGAAGAGACGGGGCTGATGAACTCGCTGGAGGGGCGCCGCGGCGAGCCGCGCATCAAGCCGCCCTTCCCCGCGATCTCGGGGGCGTTCGGGAAGCCGTCCGCCATCAACAACGTGGAGACGCTGATCGCCGCCGCGCACATCGTGCAGAACGGCGCCGAGTGGTACAAGCAGTGGGGCACCGAGAAGAGCACGGGCACCAAGCTGTTCTGCGTGAGCGGCCACGTGAAGCGCCCCGGCAACTACGAGGTGCCGCTGGGCTTCAACTTCCGCGAGTTCATCTACGACGTGTGCGGCGGCACGGCGAGCGGGCGGCCCATCAAGTCGGTGATCCCCGGCGGCTCCTCCGTCCCCATGCTGACGGCGGACGAGCTGGACATCGGGATGGACTACGAGGCGATGGCCGCCGCGGGGACGATGCTGGGGTGCGGCTCCGTGATCATCATGGACGACACCACCAACATCGTGAAGCAGGTGCGGCGGATGGTGGACTTCTACGCCCACGAGAGCTGCGGGCAGTGCACGCCCTGCCGCGAGGGGACCGCGTGGGCCGCCAAGATCCTCCGCCGCATCGAGAACGGGCGCGGCACGCAGGAAGACCTGGACACGCTGATCTCCATCTCGGACAACATGAGCGGGAAGACGATCTGCGTGCTCTCGGACGCCGCCGCGGCGCCCATCGTGTCGTCGATCGAGAAGTTCCGGGGCGACTACCTGAAGATGATGCACGCGGGCGCCGGGGTGCCGGTCGCCTCGGCCATCGCCCTCTGAGGAAAGGAAGACGCGGCCATGGCTGACGCCACGCCGAAGGCGAACCCGGAGACGGTGCGCTGCACCATCGACGGAATGGAGCTCGAGGTTCCCAAGGGGACCCGCATCATCGACGCCGCCGCACGCGCGGGGATCGACGTTCCGCACTACTGCTACCACCCGGGGCTCAGCGCCCCGGCCCAGTGCCGCATGTGCCTGGTGGAGGTGGAGAAGGCGCCCAAGCTGCAGCCCAGCTGCACCGCGACGGTGGCCGACGGCAACGTCATCCACACCCAGAGCGAGAAGGCGCTGGAAGCCCGCAAGGGCGTGCTGGAGTTCTACCTGGTCAACCACCCGCTGGACTGCCCGGTGTGCGATCAGTCGGGAGAGTGCAAGCTGCAGGACTACACCGCCGCCGAGGGGCGTGCCATGGGCCGCCTCAAGGAGCCGAAGCGCGTGCAGGGGCGCGACGACTTCGGCGGCGACGTGCTCTTCAACGCGGACCGCTGCGTGATGTGCACCCGCTGCGTGCGCTTCATGCGCGAGGTCGCGCAGGACGAGCGGCTC
>DASVTZ010000032.1 GCA_036387335.1 Longimicrobium sp. | reverse complement strand
CGCGGCGCGGGCCTGCGCGGCGGGAACGGCGCGGGTCCAGGGGCCGATCATCCCCTTCGCCCGCAGCGCCTGGTAGAAGGCATCCGCGATCACGAAGTAGCCCTGCACGTTGGGGTGCAGGTGCTCCAGCATCACGGCGTCGCCCACCACGCCGCCGGGGGACGCGCGCTCCAGCGCCCGGCGCGTGTCCACGACCGTCGCGCCGTGGCGGGCGGCCTCCTCGCGTATGATGCGGTTGACGTCCTCCGGCGCGCGGAAGCGGAGCTGGTCGCGGTCCCGAGCCGCGCGATAGGCGGCGCGCGCGCCCGCCACGTCGCCGCGTGCCTCGGCGCAGCGCGCGAGCGCAAAGAACGCGTCGGCGGCGGTGCTGTCGATGCGCACGGCATCGTGCAGCGCGCGCTCCGCGGCCGGGGTGTCGCCACGCGCCATCGCCTGCACGCCGGCGCGGTAGGCGCGCTCCCACGCGGCGCGCTCGGTGCCCGGCAGCAGCGCGCTGGCGAACGGACGCTGGCCGCGATCGTTGCTGGCCACGGTGCCGATCAGCACCGGGATGCCGCTCGCCTTGTAGCGCGCCAGGAGCTCGGAGAGGTTGGCGCGGAACTGCGCGAGTCCCGCACGGTAGCGCGGCGAGCCGTATGGGATGAGCTGCTCGCCCGCCATCAGCTCCATCACCGAGCGCGCGGAAGCGTCCGCCGCCGGCGCGCGGGAGAGGGCCCGGGCCAGGAGCTGCACGGTGCGCAGCGGGCGGAGCGCGAGGTACGCCTTCACCAGCGCGCGTGAGCGCCCGCCGGACTGCGACGAGCCCACGCCGAATACGCCGTAGAACTCGTTGTGCCCCGTGTAGATCATCACCGCGTCGGGCTTCTGCGCGATGATCTCCCACGACTGGTCGAGGAGCGTGTACGAGTTGACGGCCGTGAGCGCCGTGTTCACCACTTCCACGTCGCGGTCGGGAAAGGTGGCCTGCAGCCGCTCGGCCAGCATGCGCGAGGGCGCGCCGCCGTGCCGGTACGGAAAGCCCGCCGCCGACGACTCGCCCTGGAAGAAGATGCGGAAGCTCCCCGGCGCCTTTTCCGCGCGAAAGAAGTCCATCTGCGGCAGTGGGACGATGCTCCCCGCCCGGAAGTAGCGCCGCGCCACCTCCGGATTCGGGAACAGGTAGTCCGGCTGGCTGGGCGCGCTCACGAAGAGCGGGTACGAGTCGCCGAACCCCGCCAGGCGCAGCCCCCCTTCCAGCACCAGTAAGAAGAGCAGCGGGACCGCGAGCATCACCCCCGCAAAGAGCCGCCGCCGCGCCGGGGAGAGCGGCGCGTAGGGCGCGGGCGCGGCGGTTGGCGGCGCGGGTGCCGGGCGGCGGGGTTTCGGCGGTTTGGGCATGATGGTCTCACGCAAAGGCGCAAAGGCGCAAAGAAAGGGCATCCGTGTCTTTCCTTCGCGTCTTCGCGCCTTTGCGTGACATCTCGGTCCTTTCAGTCGGCTTCGAAGGCGTCGCGGTACGACAGGCGCAGGGCGGGGTCCTGCTCCTCGCGCAGGAGGAAGCAGTTCTCCGCCGCCAGGACGTCGATGTCGGTCCCCATGAAGCAGCGAAAGGCGTCGAGCGGGGAGAGGACGATAGGCTCGCCGCGCACGTTGAACGAGGTGTTCACCAGCACCGGGCACCCCGTGCGCTCCTTCCACGCCGTGAGCAGGGCGTGGTAGCGCGGGTTGGTCTCGCGGTGCACCGTCTGGATGCGTGCGGAGTGGTCCACGTGCGTGACGGCCGGGATCGTCGAGCGGGCGGCGTTCAGCCGGTCGATGCCGAAGAGGGCGTCCTCGCCGGGCGCGGGCGGGCGCCGGCGGCTGGCGGCCACCTCCGCCACCAGAAGCATGTAGGGGCTGTCGACGTCCAGGTCGAACCACTCGGCCACGTCCTCGCGCAGCACCGAAGGCGCGAAAGGGCGGAACGACTCGCGGAACTTCACCTGCAGGTTGAGCCGCCGCTGCATCTCCGGCGAGCGGGGATCGGCCAGAATGGAGCGGGCACCCAGCGCCCGCGGCCCGAACTCCATCCGCCCCTGGAACCATCCCACCGCCTTCCCCGCCTCCAGCGCATCCACCGTGCGCGCGATCAGCTCCGAGTCGTCCAGCAGGGTGAAGCGCGCCCCCGCCTCACGCAGACCCCGCTCCACGTCGCGCTGGCCGTACGATGGGCCCAGGTAGCTGCCGTGCATGGCGTCCAGCCCCGCGGCCGGCTCGCGCGCGCCGCCGTGGAAGCCGTGGTACGCCGCCAGCGCCGCGCCCAGCGCGCCCCCCGCGTCGCCCGCCGCGGGCTGGATCCAGATGCGCTCGAAGCGCCCGTCGCGCAGCACCCGCCCGTTGGCCACGCAGTTGAGCGCCACGCCACCGGCGAGGCACAGGTTCTTCGCCCCGGTTTCGTCCGCGATGGCGCGGGTGAGGCGCAGCACCACCTCGTCGGTCACGGCCTGCACCGAGGCGGCCAGGTCCATGTGGCGCTGCGTCAGCGGCTCGTCGGGCCGGCGCGGCGGGCCGCCGAAGAGGTCGTGGAAGCGGGCGCTCGTCATCCGCAGCCCGGTGCAGTAGTCGAAGTAACGCTGGTCCAGCCGAAAGGAGCCGTCTTCCTTGAGGTCCATCACCCGATCGAGGATCAGGGGCGCGAAGCGCGGCTCTCCGTACGGCGCCAGCCCCATCACCTTGTACTCGCCGGAGTTGACGCGGAACCCCGTGTAGTAGGTGAACGCGGAGTAGAGGAGGCCCAGCGAGTGCGGAAAGTGGATCTCGCGCGTGATCTCCAGCCGGTTCCCGGCTCCGTGCCCCACGGAGGTGGTCGCCCACTCGCCCACGCCGTCCATCGTAAGCACCGCCGCCTCGTGAAAGGGCGACGGATAGAAGGCGCTAGCCGCGTGGCTCAGGTGGTGCTCGCCGAAGAGGAGCCGCTCCTCCCACCGCGTGCCCGGCGCGAGTGATCTCAACTCCCGCGCGAGGAGATCTTTCTGGAAGAGCTTCTCGCGGATCCAGAGCGGCATCGCGCGCCGAAAGGAGGCGAAGCCGCGCGGCGCGAAGGCCAGGTACGTCTCCAGCAGCCGCTCGAACTTGAGGAGGGGCTTGTCGTAGAAGGCGACGTAGTCCACCTCGTCCAGCGAGATCCCGGCTTCGGAAAGGCAGTACAGGAGGGCGTTGCGGGGAAAGCGCGCGTCGTGGCGGCGGCGGGTGAAGCGCTCCTCCTGGGCCGCCGCCACCACGCGGCCGTCGTGCACCAGGGCGGCCGCGCTGTCGTGGTAGTAGGCGGAGATCCCCGCGATCCGCACCCGCTAAAAGAGCGCGTAGATGAAGGGCGCCAGCGCCGAGCCCTGCACCAGCACCAGGAGCCCGCCCAGCAGCAGGAAGACGGCGATGATGGGCAGCAGCCAGAACTTCTTCCTCACCCGCATGTAGTGCCACAGCTCCGCGACGATGGACATCCGGGGATCTCCTCTGAGCGTGTCCAGCAAACCATCCGATTGGGCTCTGGAGCGCTTCCTCGTAGGCTCCTGGTGAGTGGGCAAAACTCATCGGGTAGCTTGCTCTCGTCAGCGGGCGCATCCTCACGGGGCGGCGTGACGCTCGGCAGGGCGGAAAGTGCCCCTGGGGAGGCCCTCAGGCTATTGCGGGCATCACTTCAGCCATCGAATGAGCCCTACGCGCGCGCAGAGCGTTCCTCCAGAGCTTCAGCAGGTTGTGCGTCGTGCACCAAAGCGACCACTCCAGCTGCGCTTTCTGCTTGCCGCGTAGGCGGAAGCGATCCAGCCCGCGGTTTAGCATCTGCCCGAACACCGGCTCGATCGTGCTGCATCGCAGCTTGTAGGCAGCTTTCCCGTCTTCCTTCTCCAGCTTCGCGTCCATCTGGTCGCGCTGCGGGTGCGCGTCCTTCATCTCCTTCGCCCAGTGCACCGTCGCGATCAGCATATCGGTTCCACCCTGCCCATCCAGCGCGCCGTTAGCTTCCGACCAGTAGCCCGCGTCTACCAGCAGCTGTTCGGGACGCGCTCCCGCCTGCTTCTCGCACCTGTCCAGCATCGGGGCCAACAGGTGCACGTCACTCTCCGAGTTGGTCACCTCCTGCGCCACGATGACCTGGCTCTCGCACTCGGCGATGGCCTGCGCGTTGTAGCCCTGCACCCATCCGTGGCGCCCCTTCAGCACCCGGCCCTCCGGATCGGTGCGGTTCGCCCGTGCGTCCTCCCGCAGCTTTACCTCTTCCGGCGGCTTCGGCTTCGGGCCCCTTTTCTTCTTCCCGGTCTGCTCCTCTTCCTGTTTGCGCGCGGCGATCCGCTCCGCCTGCGCCTGCTGCAGCGCCGCTTCCTTCTTCTCGATCTCCGCCAGAGCCTTTCTCAGCCGCTCCGCCCGCTTCCCCGGATCCTTGAGTCCCGAGGGAAGCTCGTCTCCGCGCGCTTCAGGCCCGTGCTCCCGGTCCTCCTTCGCGTCCATCCGCGCCGCTTCCTCCAGCAGCAGCTGCACCTCCTTCTGCAGCTGCTCCCGTTTCCGGTTCTCCGACTGCGAGGCGTTGCCCGCCACCTTGTGCCCGTCCAGCGCCACTCGCCCCAGCTTCACGAGCCCCGCCTCCCGACACAGCTCCAGCACGTCGGTGAACAGCTTCTCCAGCGCTTCCCGGTGCGTCGTTCGAAAGCCACTGATGGTACGGAAATCCGGCTGGTTGTTCGCGGCCAGATACCGGAACGCTACGTCCACCTCCAGCAGCGCCGACATCCTGCGCGAGCTCGTCACCCCGCTGGTGTACCCATAGAGCAGCACCTTCACCATCATCAGCGGATGGTACGCCGGAGCGCCCCAGCCATCCGTCCGATACGCCGCGTAGAAGCTCGCCAGCTTGCCGCATGCGTCCAGCTCGTCGAGCACTTCCGAGAGGAATCGCGCCATGCTGTCCTTTTCCACCCACTCCTGTACCGAGGGTGGCATCAAGTACAGCTGATCCTGGTCGTACGGGAGAAAGTTGTGGCTCATCGGCAGCTCTTCGACGCGGGTTCGATTGCTGTGGACAATCTACTCGCATGAGATCTCTCCCGCCCTCCCCTCTGGAGCCCTACCATGGTTTATTGGACAGGCTCCTCTAGAACGGGCGTTTCATGGTGTCCGGCGCGGGGCCCGGCTCGCGCGGCGTCCAGTAGCTGCGCGCACGCGGGTCGAAGCCGAGCTGGAGCGGACGCCTGCCCACGAGGCGCATCAGCAGACCCACCGGCATGAGCACCAGGTAAAACAGGATGGCGAGGATGATGGGATTCGCCACGCGCGCCATCAGCATCCCCAGGCGCGTCCACGCGCGGTTGAGGGGTGCCAGCACGCTGGGCCGGGCGAGCGCGGCGGCCAGGAAGAGGGCCGCCCCCGCGAGCGCCCACACGCGCACGCCGCCGCCGTGGAGCAGCGGAAGGAGCGCCCACGCGCCGAACGCCACGGCGAACACGATGCCGAAAGCACGGTCGCTGGAGCCCGCGGCCTCGGCGGAGCGCTCGATGTCTTCGTGAAGCTGTGGGCGCACGGGGAGGGATGCGCGGGGGGATCAGGCGTACGAAGTGATAATCATACCGCCGCCGCACCCGTGCAAGGGCGCGACGGCGGCTCTTAGTGTCCGTTCTCTACGCGGCCGGACGTGAGGGCGATCAGAAGCGCACGCTCGCCCCGATTGTCACCCCACCGCCCGCCGCTGGCGCCGCGGACACGGTAACGGGCGCCTTCACGGGCCTCCATCTCTCCTCTGGAAATGCCGCTCCCGCCAGCGATCCCAACGCGCCCCCGATCACCCCCAGCGTCGCGCCCATGAAGACCCCCGCATGGACGGGCGAGCAGACGAGGCACGGGCCGTCGCCGGAATCGTCGTCGTCGAATGCGGCCAGGCCGAACACCGCCCCCGCCGCGGCACCCGCGCCGAGGCCGATCGCTCCGTACTTGAACGCGGACCTTCCGCGCGCCCCGCCCTCCGCGACGTGGAGCGTCCGCACGTCGGCCCAGGCCGTGTAGATCGTCTCGCCGCCAGAGCGGAGGACCAGCGTGTCCGGGTTCGTCTCCAGCACGATCCCGTTCGTGCGCGGAATGCTGCTGGATGTCACCCGCACCCGGTCGCCCGGCGAGACGGCGCGGTCCTGCGCGAGCAGCGGCCCCGCGGCGGCGAGCGCGAGAAGGATCGCAAGGCAAGTGTGGCGTTTCATCACCATCCCTTCGTATGACAAGACTGCGTGCATACCATTCGTCATCCAGGTTGAGCAAAGCCCCGTAACGGAAGTCTCACGCGGAGGCGCGGAGACGCAGAGAGAGAACAGCTAAACGCTTCCTCTGTGGCTTGTAGTTCCCTCTGTGTTCTCTGTGTGAGGCTTTTGCTGTTGCTTTTCTCCGCCCCCGCGCTCCGCGTGAGACCAGGGCGTCCCCGGATCAGAACCTCAGCCGCGCGTGCAGGGCGACGCCCCCAGCAGCCGGTGCCGCGGACACGCTCACCGGCGTCTC
>DASVTZ010000031.1 GCA_036387335.1 Longimicrobium sp. | reverse complement strand
GCCGGGCGTGGCCGATGACGAGATCCGCTGCATTCCCGCGGCGGTGTGGCTGTCGAACGGCGTGTGCGTCTCCACGCACCGCGACTACGCGACGGTCGGGCAGGGCACGGTGGGTGTGGGCGCGGACTTCTTCCCGTTCGGCCCGGTGACGCTGTTCGGCGAAGTGGCCGTGCACGGCTACGACTCGCCGGCGCACGTGGTGAACGAGAACGCGCGGGGCGAGGACAAGTTCACCTTCACGCCGCGCGCGGTGCTCGGCCTCAAGGCGCTGTTCGGCGACATCCTGCCGCCGCCGCCGGTGGTCGAGACTCCGCCGCCGCCCCCGGTCGTCGTCGAGCCGGCTCCGCCGGTCGTGGTTCCGCCGACGCCGCCGGCCATGCAGGACATCCGCGTCTGCGTGGTGCAGGACGGCAACCTGACGGAGCTGTCGGCGCAGTACAACCCGACCGCGGGTGACACCACGGTCAACGGGCAGCCGTTCGGCACGGTCCACCCGATGGGCTCGCAGTACGCGGCGAACGCCACCTGGTTCATCAACAACGAGCCGGTGATGTTCCAGAACCGCCGCTTCGTCAAGTACGGCCTGCCGCGCGTGCTCGGCGTCAGCGAGGTGACTCGTGTGGGCGAGTTCCAGGGCGTGTCGCTCTTCGCCGAGGCGGGCCAGACCCGTCCGGACGTGGTGTACGTCCCGGTCCGTCCTGGCTGCGAGTTCCAGCCGTACCAGGTCGAGGTCAAGACCGGCAGCGTCCGCGGCGAGTAATCGCATCGGCCTGACGGGCTGGACCTGAGGTGAGGATCGGGGGGGTGCCAGGGCGGCGCCCCCCCGATCTTTTCATGGCACCCCCGGCGATGTAGCTTGCGGCGCCCGTACCGGCCTCCTCCTTGTCACGGTGGGGCCGGTATCATCATCCAGGAGCGAGCGAGACGGACGTGCAGACGAGCGATGCGGAAGCGCTGAAGCGGGCCGCGGCGGAGCGGGCCGCGGAGTGGATCGAGGACGGGATGGCGCTGGGGCTGGGGACCGGCTCCACCGTACGCCACCTGCTGGACGTGATCGCCGAGCGCCGCGCCGCGGGAGAGTGGGGCGCCATCGTGGGGGTCCCCACCTCCGAGGACACGGCGCGGCGGGCGGAGCGGCTCGGCATCCCCCTCGCCACGCTGGCGGAGCGCGGGCGCCTGGACCTCACCATCGACGGCGCGGACGAGGTGGACTCCGAGCTGCGCCTGATCAAGGGCCTCGGCGGGGCGCTCCTGCGCGAAAAGGTGGTGGCGTCCGTCTCCGCGAGGCTGGTGATCGTGGCGGACGACTCCAAGGTGGTGGATCGGCTGGGGACACGCGCTCCCCTCCCGGTCGAGGTGGACCCCTTCGCGGCGCCCATCCTCCCCGATTTCCTCCGCTCGCTGGGCGCCGAGCCCGCGCTGCGCCGCGTCGATGGCGGCGCGCCGCTGACCACTGACGGCGGGCACCACATCCTGGACTGCCGCTTCCCCCACGGCATCGACGCCCCCGAGGCGCTGGAGGCGGCGCTCCTGGGGCGGCCAGGGGTGCTGGAGACGGGGCTCTTCCTGGGGATGGCGACGGCGGCCGTGATCGCGGCGCCGGGCGGGGTGCGGGTGCTGGGGGAGGGCACATGAGCCGCGTCAAGATCGCGCCCTCCATCCTTTCCGCCGACTTCACGCGCCTGGGCGACCAGATCCGCGAGGCGGAGGACGCCGGCGCCGAGTGGATCCACGTGGATGTGATGGACGGGCACTTCGTCCCCAACATCACCATCGGCCCGCTGGTGGCCGCAGCCGCGCGCCGCGCCGCGCGAGGTGTGATCGACGTCCACCTGATGATCGAGCACCCCGAGCGCTACCTGGAGGCGTTCGCCGAGGCGGGGGCGGACTTCCTGACGGTGCACGTGGAGGCGGCCACCCACCTGCACCGCACGGTGCAGCGCATCCGCGAGCTGGGGATGAAGGCGGGTGTCACGCTGAACCCCGCCACCTCCGTGGAGTCGCTTTCCGAGATCCTGCCGTACGTGGACCTCGTGCTGGTGATGTCCGTGAACCCCGGCTTCGGCGGGCAGTCGTACATCCCTACCAGCACCGCCAAGATTGCCCGGCTGCGCCGCATGCTGGACGAGGGCGGGTACGGGCACGTGGAGCTGGAGGTGGATGGCGGCGTAACGGCGGAGACGGTGGGGGAGGTGGTCCGCGCAGGGGCCACGGCGGTGGTGGCGGGGTCGGCGGTGTACAACGCGCGCGCCACCGTGGCGGAGAACCTCGACCGTCTCCGCGCGGCGATCGAGGCGGCGGAGGGGGCGCGCTGAACGGGGCACTCCACGGGGTGCGGTGTCCGTATTATCTTTGGGGCGGCCCGGGTGGTGAAATCGGTAAACACAGGGCACTTAAAATGCCCCGCCCAACAGCTTGCGGGTTCGAGTCCCGCCCCGGGCACTCCGCGCGAAGCCCCGCCTGTGAAAGGCGGGGCTTTGCTGTTGGGGGCAGCGTAGACGGGTTCGGGGGCCGCATCGCCGGGGGCTGAAGCCCCCGGCTGGAACCACGCGAAGACGGCTGAAGCCGTCTCGTGCGACGCGGCGGTGGAGCCCGGGTCGCGTGGGCTACGGGACATGGCCGTGACACGGGCAGCCACGCGGGGCTGCCCCTACGGATGTCGGTGCCGAACGGCGAGGATCGAGGCCGGGTCGGAGGGTGGGCGCGATGAATCGCGCCCCTACCGGATCTGTGCGCGACGAACCAGCCCCTGCAAGCTCCCCCTCCCCCAGGCAGTTATGGGGGAGGGGGATGCGTCGCGGAGCGACGCTGGGGGTGGGGCCGGGCTCGCGGCTGCGGCGCCGCATGCGTATCTTGCCAGCCACGGCGGCGCCACCCCAGGCGCGGCGCAACGGCACCCGGACCGGATCGGCGGGCGATGGCGGAGGAGAACGGCCTGCACACAGGCGAAGTGGACGGCGAGGTGGCCGAGGCGGCCGTCGCCGAGGCCCAGACGCTGGGCGAAGAGGACCGCTGGGACGAAGCGCACTCCCTCCTCCTGGTCACCCTGGAGGAGCAGGGGGAGAGCGCCCTCCTCCTCTGCTGGGCCGGGATCGCGTCGCAGCGGCTGGGGAACGAGAGCGAGGCGTACGACTTCTTCCGCCGCGCCCTCGCCTTGCAGCCGGAAGACCCGTTCATCCTGGCCGCGGCCGGGAGCGGCGTCGCGATCTTTGACGATCCGGACGCGGAGAGCGCCCTGCGCATGGCCGCCCTCACCTCGCCCGACTTTCCCTTTGCGCGCGCGGCGTACGGTGCCTACCTGGCGCGCGAGGGGCTCTTCGCCGAGGCGGTGGGGGAGCTGGAGGCCGCGCGCGCGCTGGCTCCCGAGGACGCGGAGATCCACGCCGACCTGGGGATGGCGTACCTGCTGGCGGGGCGCGCGGACGACGGGATCGCCTCGCTGGAGGAGGCGCTCGCCCTGCGCGCGGACGATGCGTGGCTGCGCGGCGTGTACGGCCTCGCGCTGGTGGAGGCGCGGCGCACCGAGGAGGGCGCCGAGCAGCTCCACCGCGCGGCCGCCGAACGCGTCGAGGACGTGGAGCTGCAGCTCCTCTCGGCGCTGTCGGCGGCGGGGGAGGGGTGGCTGGACGAGGCCTGGAACGCGCTCGCCCGCGCGCAGGACGCGGCCGACGCCAGCGACCACGAGATGATCCAGGAGGTGGAGGACGCGCTGGAAGGCGGCGAAGAGGACGCCGTCGTGCTGCGCGACGACCTGGGCCCGTCGCTCCTGCGCGAGCGGCTCGTGCAGCGCGCGTGAGCACCCTTCCCGATCCGCAGGGGGCCGCCGCGCCGCAGCCCGCCCCCGAGCCGCCGCCCGCTCCCGCGCCGCACGACCCGCCGCGCCGCAAGCGGCCGTTGTTCGTGCTCGTCACCGTCGGCGCCGTGAGGCTGCTGATCCTGGTGGTCGCGCTGTGGGCGCTCACCGTGGCCGCCATCCACCTGTACGGCCGGCGCGACGAGGCCCGCCGCGTGGACGCCATCGTCGTGCTGGGCGCCGCGCAGTACGACGGCCGCCCCTCTCCCGTGCTGCGCGCGCGGCTTGACCACGCGGTCGCGCTGTACCGCAGGGGAATGGCGCCCGTGATCATCATGACCGGCGGCGTGGGCCCCGGCGACACGGTGAGCGAGGCGGTCGCAAGCCAGCGCTACGCGGTCAAGCAGGGGGTCCCGGCCGGCGCCATCCTCACGGAGCGAACCGGGCTCACCACGCTGCAGTCGATGGACGGCGTGGCGAAGCTGATGCGCGCGCGCGGGCTGCGGCGTGCCGTGCTGGTGAGCGATCCCTTTCACATGCTGCGGCTGAAGCTGATGGCGATCCGCGTGGGGATCCGCGGCTTCACGTCCCCAACACCCGACAGCCCCATCTCGCGCAGCCGCTCCGCGGAGCGACGGTTCCTGATCCGCGAAAGCTTCGGGCTTCCCGCCGCGCTTCTCGGCATCCGGTGAGGCGCGGAACCCAACCTGGTGAACGGATGCAGATCCCGATCGAGCGATTCTCCCTGGACAACGGCCTGCGCGTGGTCTTTTCCGAAGACCACACAAACGCCGTGGTCGCGGTGAACCTGTGGTACAACGTGGGGAGCCGGAACGAGGCGCCCGGCAGCACCGGGCTGGCCCACCTCTTCGAGCACATGATGTTCCAGGGCTCGCAGAACGTGCCGGACACGCAGCACATCGCCCACGTGGAGCGGGCGGGCGGCAGCGTGAACGGCTCCACCTGGCTGGACCGCACCAACTACTACGAGACCCTTCCCGCGCACCAGCTTGAGCTCGCGCTCTGGCTGGAGAGCGACCGCATGGGCTTCTTCCTACCCGCGCTCACCCAGGAGAAGCTGGACAACCAGCGCGACGTGGTGAAGAACGAGCGGCGCGAGCGGGTGGACAACCAGCCGTACGGCGACTGGGACGAGCGCATGCAGGCGATGCTCTATCCGCCCAGCCACCCGTACCATCACTCGGTGATCGGGAGCATGGCTGACCTGGACGCCGCCTCGCTGGACGACGTGAAGCGCTTCTTCGGCACCTACTACGCGCCGGACAACGCCGTGCTCTCCATCGTGGGCGACTTCGACGCGGCGGAGGCGCGGCGGCTGGTGGAGCGCTACTTCGGCCCTATCCCGCGCGGCCCGGGGCTGCCGCCGCTGCCGGGCCAGCCGCTGCTGGAGCCGTTCGCGCTGGGGCGCGAGGTGCGCGACGTGGTGGAGGGCGACTTCGCGCTCGCCCGCGTCTATCTGGCGTACCGCATCCCGCCGTTCGGGTCGGAGGAGTTCTACGCCGCCGACGTGCTAACGGAAGTGCTCTCGTCGGGGAAGTCGAGCCGGATGTACCGCGACCTGGTGCGCGACCGGCGCATCGCCCGCGCGGCGTCGGCGTTCTGCCTCCCCATCGTGACGGGCGCCGCGTCGCTGATGGTGCGCGGCATCTCGCCCCCCGGCGGCGACCCCGCGGCGCTGGAGACGGCGATCCTGGAGCAGCTTGAGGCGGTGGCGATGGAGGGCCCGTCGGCCGCGGAGCTGGAGCGCGCGCTCACGGGGCTGGAGGCGCGCAACACGCTGGAGCTGCAGCGCGTGGCCGAGCGCGCCGACCGCCTCTCGATGCTCACCACCCTCTTCGACCAGCCGGAGCGGATCAACACCGAGCTGGACCGCTACCGCGCCGTCACCTCCGAGCACGTGCGCGCGCTGGCCGAACGGTACCTGCACGCGGACAACCGTGTCGTGCTCACGTACGTGCCGCGCGCGGCGCAGGCGGTGGCCGCGTGAGCGGGGCGGACGATCGGGCGCAGGCGCCCACGCCGGGGCCGGTGCGCCCCTTCCACTTTCCCGCCGTGGAGCGCACCACGCTCGCCAACGGGCTGGAGGTGGTGGTGGCGGAGACGCGCCGTTTCCCCGTGGTGACGCTGGAGCTGGTGGCCAACGCCGGCGCCACCGCCGAGGAGGATGCCACCGCCGGCGTCGCCACCCTCACCGCCACCCTGCTGGAGTCGGGCGCGGGGGAGCGCACGGCCGACCAGATCGCGGAGACGGCGGACGGGCTGGGGATCACGCTCGACAGCAACACCGGGTGGGACGTGGCGCAGTTCGGCTTCACCTCGCTCCGCGCGCGGCTGGAGCAGGGGATGGAGCTCCTGGCGGACATGGCGCGCCGCCCCACCTTCCCCGATGCGGAGGTGGAGCGGCTACGCGTGGAGCGGCTGGGCACCCTCGCGCACCGCCGCACCGACCCCTCCGCGCTGGCCACGGAGATCTTCAGCCGCTACACCTACGCCGCCCACACGCCCTTCGCGCGTCCCGTGGGCGGCACCTCCACGACCGTGGGCGCGCTCGGTCGCGAGCAGGTGGCCGCCTTCCATGCCGCGCGCTACGCCCCCGCGGGGAGCGCGCTCGTGGGCGCGGGCGACGTGGGATTGGACGAGCTGGCGGCGCTTGCGGAGCGCTTCTTCGGCGACTGGAAGGGGGAGAGCCTTCCCGCCGCCGTCCCCGCGGTCACGCCGCGCAGCGAGCAGGCGACGGTGGTGGTGGCGCACCGGCCCGGCGCGGTGCAGAGCGAGATCCGGCTGGGGCACGTGGGGGTGGAGCGCGGGGCGCCGGACTACACCGCCATCACGGTGATGAACAGCATCCTGGGCGGCTCCTTCTCGTCGCGGCTCAACATGAACCTGCGCGAGCGGCGCGGCTACACGTACGGCGTTAGCACGCTGTGGACGGCGCGGCGGCAGCGGGGCGCCTTCTACGCCTCCACCGCCGTGCAGACCGAGGTCACGGCGCACGCGGTGGAGGAGATCCTGCGCGAGATCCGCGGCATGCGCGACGCCGAGGTGTCGCACGACGAGCTTCGCGACGCGCGCGACTACCTGGCCGGCGTCTTTCCGCTGACGGTGGAGACCACCGCCGGCGTGGCGGCGCGCCTGGCGGGGCTGGTGACGTACGCGCTCCCGAGCGACTACTACCAGGGCCATCGGGAGCGCGTCCTGTCCGTGACGACGGACGAGGTGCTGCAGGCGGCGCGCAGGCGCCTCCATCCTGACCGCGCCGTCATCGTGGTGGCCGGCGACGCGGACCAGGTGCGGGCCCCGCTGGAGGCGCTGGGTATCGGCCCGGTGGAGGTGGTGGACCCCGCCGAAGTGCTGGACTGACCCGCTTCGAACGTTCGTTAAGTTGTTGTTAGGGCGCCGCTCAGCCGGTTGAGCGGCGCCCCTTCTTTGGACATCTTCAAGGTGCGGAAACCGATGAGCGACCCCACACCCCCGGCCCGCGAGCCGGGGCTGATCTCGCGGAGGCCGGTCCACAAGGGGCGCATCGTGGACCTCGGGGTGGACACCGTCCGCTTTCCGGACGGCTCCACGGGCGAGCTGGAGCTGATCCGGCACTCCGGCGCTGCGGCGGTCCTCCCCGTCCTCAGCGACCCGGCGGGCGGCGACCCGCAGATCGTCCTGATCCGCCAGTACCGCTACGCCGCCGGCGGCTACCTGTACGAGGTGCCGGCCGGGCGGCCGGACCGGCCGGGCGAGCCCTGGGAGGAATGCGCGAGGCGCGAGCTTCGCGAAGAGACGGGGCTCACCGCAGGCTCCATCCGCTTCCTCACCACCATCTGGACCACGCCGGGCTTCACGGACGAGCAGATCCACCTCTACCTGGCCACCGGCCTCACGGCGGGCGAGACGGAGTTCGACCCCGACGAGTTCATGGAGACGGTGCCCCTCCCCATGTCCGAAGCGCTGCGCATGGTGCGCGACGGCGAGATCACCGACGGCAAGACCATCTGCACCCTCCTGTACGCGGCGGGGTTCGTGATGGGGATGTAGGCCGGCGGGGCGGGGGAGGGCCGGTGTCCAGAGTCTGCACGCGGTGTCCTCGAACGGGGACAGGCCGGCGGGGGCGACCCACCGGCGCCGCGAGCGGAAAACCGAGCAGGCAAGCGGCATTGCGGCTGTTTTAGGAGGGTTGCGGAACGGGGCACGTCCCCTGCCTTTCTCCCACCGTGCAGCCCGGCCAAACCCAACCCGAAGCAGTTCCCTGGAAGGGGGTTCCCATGATAGACGTCTTCGCCCGCGCACCCAAAGCCGCCGACCCCGCGTCGGCCCGCGGGGCGCTCAAGCAGCTCGACGACAGCGGCGTAGTGGCCGCCTTCCTGGACGGAGAGAAGCGCGCCTTCGGCGAGCTGGTGGAGCGCTACCAGACGCGGCTGCTGAACTTCGTCTACCGCACCACCGGCGACCGCGAGCGCGCGGAAGACCTGGTGCAGGAGACGTTCATCCGGGTGTACCGGCACCTGCACCGCTTCGACCAGAGCAAGAAGTTTTCGACCTGGGTCTACACGATCGCGTCGAACCTGGCGAAGAACGAGCTGCGCAACCGCTCGCGCAACCCGCTGGTGCTCTTCCAGACGATCAAGAAGAACTGGGACGCCGACTCGCGGCCGCTGGAGTGGGAGGACAACACCTACCGTCCGGATGACCTCTACCGGAAGCGCCACCTCAAGAGCATGGTGGAGAACACGGTGGACCAGCTCCCGGAGCATCACCGCACGGTCTTCATCCTCCGCGAAATGGAGGGGAAGACGTACGAGGAGATCGCCGACATCACGGGCGCCAACCTGGGCACCGTCAAGAGCCGCCTGAACCGCGCTCGCAACAACTTCGCCCAGCTCATCGCGCCGCTTCTCGACTGAGTCGAAGGAACAGCGGGTCTCACGCGGAGACGCGGAGACGCTGAGAGAAAACAAGAGGAGGGACGGGGATCCCGATTCCCCGTCCCTTTTTTTCTTTCTATGTTGTTCTCCTCCGTGTCTCCGCGTCTCCGCGTGAGCCATGCAGTTGCTGTGGCGGAACGACGCGGGCTGTGTCCGAGCAACACTGAGGCGTGGGAACACCGGGGGGCCTTTCGCGTACAACGTGGCTTGACGACGCGCCGACGCACGCGCGCCGCGGACTGGGCCGGCCACACGCGATGGGTGGAGGAACGATGACGAGCTGCGAGCGGTTCCTGGCGGGATACTCCGCCTTCCGGGACGACGCGCTTCCGTGGGAAGAGCGGATGGAGATGGAGGTGCACCTCGACGAGTGCCCCTCCTGCGCCAAGTACGACCGCGTCGTGAGCCGCGGCGCCGAGGTGTTCCGGGAGCTTCCCCAACTGGAAGTGTCCGACGACTTCGCGGCGCGCCTCCAGCACCGCATCTTCACCGAGGACCTGGAGGCCGCGCGCGCCCGCAACGCGAGCCGCTCCGCCACCGCCCTCGCCACCATGGGCATGGCCGCGGCGATCGCGGCCGCCGCGTGGGTGCCGCTCGTGCGGCAGTACTCGGAAGGCGAGGCGCCGCTTCAGGCCGCCGCGAGCACGGTACCGTTCGCTGACCGGCTGGCGGCGTGGGACGGGCCGTCGCACCGCGAGGCCGGGCGCGTCACCTCGCAGCTCGCGCGGCTGGGCGTGGCGGTGACCGAGCTGCCGTACCACGACCTCGTGTTCAAGAAAGACGGCCCCCTCGTCACCACCGTCGCGGCGCACACCGAAGGCGACCTCCTCGCCCGCTGACGAACGTGCCCCAGATCTCAGCTGACAAGCTCGAACGCACTCTCCGGGACCGTGTCCCGGGGGGTGTGTTCTTCTTCCATGGCGAAGAAGATTTCTCGCGCGACGAGGCGGTGGGGCGCGTGGTGGCCGCGTACCTGGACCCCGCCACGCGCGACTTCAACTTCGACCAGCTCCGCGGCGCCGAAGTGACCGCCGACGACCTGGCGTCGCTCACCGCCACGCCGCCCATGATGGCCGAGCACCGCGTGGTGGTGGTGCGCGACGCGCAGGGGCTGTCGCCCAAGGCGCGCGAGGTGGTGGAGGCCGTCGCCGCGACGCCGCCGGCCGGGCTGGTCCTAGTCCTCTCCGCCGTCATCCCCGCGGCGTCCAAGGCCAAGTTCTACGACGAGCTGAAGAAGCGCGCCGTCTCCACCGAGTTCGCGCCGCTGGATCCCAACGACGCGCCCGGGTGGATGATGGATTCCGCCAGCGAGGTGCATGGCGTTGAGCTGGACGCGGAGGCCGCGCGCGCGGTCGTCACGGCCATCGGGGTGGATTTGGGGATGCTGCGCTCCGAGCTGGCCAAGCTGGTCGCCTACGCCAGCGACCGGAAGCGGATCACGCTGGACGACGTGCGCGCCGTGGGGGGCTCCGTGCCGCGGCAGGACCGCTGGGCGTGGTTCGACCTGGTGGCCGACCGCAAGTTCCGCGAGGCCCTCGCCACCCTCCCCACGCTGCTGGAGGCGGGGGAGAACGCGGTCGGGCTGGTGATCGGGATGGGCGGGCAGCTCCTCAAAGTGGGGATCGCGTGCGCGGGCGGGCAGGGCGCACTGGAGCGCGAGCTGAAGCCGTTCCAGCGCTGGATGGCGAAGCGGATCGTCCCGCAGGCCCGCCGCTGGACCCTCCCGGAGCTCGATGCCGCCCTGTGCGAGCTGCTGCGCACCGACCGCCTCCTCAAGTCCGCGTCGCTCACAGACCGCCAGGCGATGGAGGAGCTCCTCCTGCGGCTCTGGGCCATCAAGCGCCCCGCCGAGTCGGCGGCTTAGGGGACGCGGTAGACCAGTTTTAGAGGGGCGGCGCACTGATGGGTGCGCCGCCCCTTTTGCGCGCCCTCCTGGTTCGTTCTCGCGCGCCGCCGCTCCGCCTGCGCCATCCGCAAACCCATGTGAGACCATGCTTTCCCCGCCGGTGCGACCCGCTCCCGCCAGCACGTAGAAGGTTCTTGCGCACGCGCATGAAAGCTTACAGAGTGGACGCGTTGCTCGTGCTGAAACGCGTTCGCCCGGCGGGGCGGGGGAGGTGGAGGTGGAAGATCGGAGAGCGGGTGTCACCCTGGTGGAGCTGATGGCGGTGCTGGCGCTGATCGGAATCCTGGCGGGACTGGCCTCAGCGTCGCTCGGCCGGGTGCTGGCGCGCGCGCAGACGACGTCGGCGCTGCACCAGCTCGCGGCGGACATCTCGTACACGCGGATGCTGGCGGTGCGCGGGGGGAGCCGCGTTGAGCTGCGCTTCACCAACGAGGGCTCGTGCGGCGACCCCCAATCCGGCCGGTTCTCGGCGGACGGCTACCGCATCACCGTCCGCGACCCCGCGCCGCGGGTGGTGCGCGTGGCGCGGCTGCAAAGCTCGGCGAGCGGAGTGTGCCTGGAGTCCAACAACGACAGCAACATCGTGTTCGGATCGCGCGGGCTCCTCCTCCCCTTTGAGAACCGCACCGTGTGGTCGCGGCGGAAGGACGTGGTGGACTCGCTCACCGTGTCGGTGCTGGGGCGCGTACGGCGGCGGTTCTGAGAGGTGGAAACCGCAATCTCACGCGGAGACGCGGAGCCGCGAAGAAAGCTCCTTCGCGCCTCTCCTCCGCGCCTCTGCGTCTCCGCGTGAGCCATGCAGTTGGGGAACTCTGGGGTGCGCAACGTTTGCCAGTGCAGCAAACCTTGCTACCCCCGAACGCGGATGGGGCGGCGCTAAGTCGTTGCGGGATAGGAGGTAAACGGCGGGCACGGTCCTTCCTTAAGGGGAGGCCATGCACACCCTACCGCATCCCCCTCTCCGCTGCCGCCGGGGCTATTCGCTCCCCGAGCTGCTCGCGACCCTCGTCATCGTCGCCATCATGGCCGCACTCGCCGCGCCGCGCCTTCGCGGAGTTGGCAAGAGCGCCCGGCAGACGGGGGCCATGAACCAGCTGGCCACGGACCTGAGCCTCACGCGGATGCGTGCCATCCGCGCCGGAAACGCGGCGCGGCTGGTGATCAACAGCACCGGCACCGCCTACCAGGTGGAAGTCCGCAAGGCGGACGGAGTGACGATGGACACGGTGAAGACCGTGCGCGTTACGCAGAACTATCCCGGCCTCCTGCTGCGGCCCGTGCTCGACTCGGTGGTGTTCGACAGCCGCGGGATGCGCCGCGGAGGAACCGAGCGCATTCAGGCGCTCCGCGACAGCGCCAAAGTAGACAGCATCAAGATCTCCCCACTCGGCAAGGTGACACGTGCACGCTGATTCCGCCCCTCGCGCGCCTCGCGGCAACGAGGGCTTCACGCTGATCGAAGTGATGATCGCCATGGTGATCCTGGCCGTGGGGCTGCTGAGCCTCGAAGCGCTGGGGATCGGAGCCGCGCGCGTGGTGACGCTCTCGGAGAAGCAGGGGCGCTACGCCACGCTCGCGGCGTCCAGCATGGAGTCGCTGCGCAACCAGATCCGCAACGCCCCCGCCACGCTCCCCATCAGCCAGACGACGCAGGTGCTCCTGGTGGGCGGCGACACGGCCACCGTGAAGCGCGAAGCCACGCGGCAGGCGGTGAAGCAGGCGCGGCTCACCGTTACGGTGAGCCCCAAGGCGACGGGAGCGCGCCTGGTGCGCGCAGCCCCGGTGGTGCTGAACTCGTACCTCTTCGATCCCCAGATCCCATGAGCCGCGCACTCCGAGACACGCGCACCGCCGGCTTTACCCTGGTGGAGCTCCTGGTGACGCTGGTGATCGCCGGCTTCCTGGCCGGGGTGATCCTGCAGCTCGTCACCAGCCAGGCCCGCTTCACCGACATCCAGTACGCGCGTCAGGAGGTGCAGGACAACGCGCGCGGCACGCTGGAGCTGTTGGGGAGCGAGCTGCGCACCGTGCCCCTTCCCGGCGGGCTGCTGATGGCCGGCGAGGACACCATTCGCTTCCGCTCTCCCATGGCCTGGGGGGTGTACTGCGGCGCGAGCTCCGGCTCCCGCTACGTGGTGTTCGACAAGGGCGTGTGGGTGACCGCCGCCGCCGCCGGAATCCCGCTGCGCACCGGACTGGTGCTGCAGCGGACGGAGGGGAGCGTGGACGGTTCGATCCCGCCGGTGTTCGACTCCGACGACGACGCCGCGCGCGGCGACACGCTCTCACCGTCCCTGGCCTCGGCGTCGCCGTGCGGCGGGCTGATGGACGACGCCACGAAGACGGTGGTGGTGAAGTTCGACGACGTGGATGGGGGCGTGCCCGGCACTCCGGGGCTGGCCGCGTACGTGTGGCGCTCCGTGGCATACGGCGGGGGAGCGGCGGACGCCGCCGGCGACCGCTGGATGACGCGGGAGCTCAGCGGAAGCGGGACGCCCGAGCCGCTCGCCGGCCCCATCGAGAACCTCACCATCCGCTACCTAAACGCCGCGGGGGTCGCCTTCTCCACGCCCGTCGACGCGGTCAGGCGCGACTCCATCCGCAACGTGCGGGTGATCGTGACGATGAAGGCCCGGCAGGGCACGGGCGTGAGCTCGGGAACCCGCAAGGTCTCCACCAAGGACTCCATCACCGTGTCGCTCCGCAACTTCCGCTAGCGCACCCGCCCAGGCGAATCCATGCAGAACCACTTCAGGGCGCTCCGCTGCGAGCGCGGCGTAGCGCTCCCGCTGGCGATGATCGGGCTGGTGGTGGTGTCCATCCTGGTCACCGCCGCGCTGGTCAGCTCCTCCACCGACCTCGCCATCAGCACCGCGCAGCAGGACGCCACGCGCGGCGTCTACAACGCGGAGGAGGCGCTGGAGACCGCCGTCAGCCGCATCGACGTGGCCCTCCGCGCGGACTCCTTCACCGCGCCGTCCGCGGCGATGGTGCCCAGCCCGTTCGACCTGGCCAGCGGCGGCACGGGCACGTACACCATCCGCCAGCTCTACCGCCGCAACCCGGTGACCGCCGCGGACGGGACCCGCACCGACGGGCGCGCCGTGTACTGCATCACCGCGGCGCCCGTGCGCTCCGGCGGGCGTTCCAGCCGCACGCTCGGCGCGTTCCTGCAGCTCGAGCTCGCCCCGGACCAGCTCAACCTCAACATCAAGGGGGCCGGCTCCTTTGGCGGCACCGTGGAAGTGAAGGGGAGCGCCTCGATCATCGGGCAGGCGCAGGACGTGGACAAGTGCGGGACCGCGGGCGCGGTGCCCGCCATCGAGACCTCCAAGGAGGGGCAGGTCAACAAGTCGGGCAACGCGGTGGAGCTGGTGGGCGGTTCGCGGCAGACCGACGAGACCAAGGCGGAGTTCCAGGCCCGCATCCTGGGCGGGAAGACGCCGCTGCAGGTGGCGAGGCAGGCACACATCAAGTTCGGACCGCTCCTCACCAGCGCGCGCACCTTTCCCAGCAGCTTCAAGGCGCTCTCGACGGTGCCCAAGGACTCCATCGCCAACTGGGGGTGCCCGAAGTCGCTGGGGGTGACGTGCACCGCCAGCACCGCGGACACCTCGTACTACCCCACCATCGGGATCGACGCGCAGGGCGGGCAGGTGGACCTGCAGGGCGACCACGGGCAGGGGGTGCTGGTGGTGGTGAACGGCGGGCTCAAGATCTCCGGCAACTTCAAGTTCAAGGGGATCATCCTGGTGGAGGGCGCGCTGGACGTGACGGGCAGCGTCAAGGTGGTGGGCGCGGTGGTGGGGCTCAACACGGTGACGGTCAACAAGGTCAACGGAAACAACGACCTCTCCGGCACCATGGACATCGTCTTCGACCCCTGCGTCAACCGGCGCGCGCAGCAGGCGTTCAACGACGCCAACCCGCGCTTCCTCCTCACCCGGCCCCCGCAGGGATGGTTCGAGGTGGTGCGGTAGCAGAAAGGTGGCAGACCGCGTCCTTGACGCCGAACCGGGAGCGACGTACACTGTCGTGTACCTCCTTACAATTCCACCCCGCCACACCCGCTGCGCCGCGTAGTTTGCCGCGCGCCTACGGAACTCGTTTTCAAAAGCAGCATGGTTTCCTTCCTCCGCCGCAACAAGAGCACGGTGGGCCTCGACATCGGCAGCGGCTACGTGAAGCTGGCCGTGATCGACCATTCCGGCGCCGAGCCCGAGCTCGTCCACGTCTCCCACACCCCGCTGATGGCCGACGCCATCGTAGAGGGGGAGGTGATGGACCCGCAGATCGTCGTGCAGACGGTGCAGTCGCTCCTCACCACGGCGGGGGTGAAACCGAAGACGCTGGTGGCCTCGGTGGGCGGCCGCGACGTGATGGTGAAGAAGATCCAGATGGACCGGATGAAGGAAGCCGACGCCCGCGAGGTGATCCGCTGGGAAGCCGAGCAGTACGTTCCCTACGACATGGAGAGCGTGCAGCTGGACTTCCAGATCGTGGACCCGCTCAGCGACGGCCTGCAGATGAACGTGCTGCTGGTGGCCGCCAAGCGCGAGGTGGTGGAGCAGCGGGTGGGGCTGCTGCGCGACGCGGGGCTGGCCGCCACCGTGGTGGACGTGGACGCCTGCGCGCTGCACAACGCCTTCGAGTACAACTACCCCGAGGCGATGGACGGGATCTGCGCCCTGGTGAACGTGGGGCACGAGATCTCCACCGTGAACGTGCTGCAGGAGGGCGCGCTGGTGCTGACGCGCGACATCCCCTTCGGCTCGCGCCGCCTGCGGGAGGAGCTGCGCCGCCGCCACGGGCTGACGGTGGAGGAGGCGGAGGCGGTGCTGGAGGGGCGCTCCCCGCGCGCCGCGGAGTTCCGCGAGCTGCTGAACGAGGGGTGCGAGGAGCTGGCGCTGGGGATCGAGCGCGCGGGGGCCTTTCTGGCCGCCAGCGACGCGGGCGGCGGACTGTCGCGGGTGTACCTGAGCGGCGGTTCCACGCGCATCCCGGGGCTGGTGGACGTGGTGGCCGCGCGCCTGCGCACCCGCACCGAGCTGGCCTCGCCGCTCCAGCGCCTGCGCGTGCGCAGCGGCGCGGGCACCTTTTTCCCCGTGGACGAGCTGGCCCCCATGCTGATGCTGGCCGTGGGGCTCGCGCTGCGCGGCGCCAACTAGGGCCGCCCCCCGAACGAAATTCCGCCCCGCGCACCGCGCCGGGGCACCGCCGAACGCCCGGGTACACACCCTTGATCCAGATCAACCTTCTCCCCGGCGGCACGCCGAAGCGTGCCTCCGCCGCGCGTGGAGCCCGTACGCCGTCGCTGCCCAAGGTGGGGGGCGATCCGCGCGTGGCCGCCGTGGGGGGCGCCGCCCTCATCCTGCTGATCCTGGCCGGGCTGGGGTGGTGGAAGACGGGCGCCGCCCGCGCGGAGTTGCAGGCCAGCGTGGAGCGCGAGACGGCCGACTCGGTGCGGCTGGCCCGCACCATCTCGCTGATGGAGACGCTGGACGCGCGCCGCGACACCATCGAGAGCAAGATCTCGGTGATCCGCAGCGTGGACGGGCGGCGCTACGTGTGGCCGCACCTGATGGACGAGGTGAGCCGCGCGGTTCCCCCGTTCACCTGGCTCACCAAGCTCGCCACCTCCGAAGACGACGGCGGCGCCGCACCGGCGCCCGCCGCCGCGGACACGGCGAAAAAGGACTCCACCGCGCGCGTCGCCCCCGCCGCGCCGGACGGGCCCGCCTTCTCGGTGGAGGGCGCCGCCGGCTCCACGCAGGCGCTGACGCGCTTCATGAAGAACCTGGAGCTGTCGCCGATGATCCGCGACGTGGCGCTGGTGACCAGCGAGCAGACGACCACCGAAGGACGCACGTACCTGAAGTTCACCCTGGAAGCACGCTACGAGCAGCCGGACTCGTCGCTTCTGGAGATCGTACCCGTCCTTCCCACCGCGCGCTGAGCCATGGCACTTCCTCCGCTGGACCCGCAGCTCCGCCGCAACCTGATGCTGGGCGGCGTGATGGTGGCCCTGCTGGGCTACCTCTTCTACGACTACGTGTACGCGCCGCGCCAGGCCGAGGTGGCCGCGCTCCGCACCCGCGTGGAGGAGCTGCAGACGCGCAACTCCGCCGCCCGCGCCCTCACCCGCGGGGTGGGCACCGACGTGGAGGGGACGCTCGCCAGCTACCGCCGCCAGCTGGAGGCGGTGGAGGGGCTGATCCCGTCAGGCGAGGAGCTGCCGGACCTGCTGGACGCCATCTCGGCCGAGGCGCAGCGCACCAACGTGGAGATCGCGCTGATCCAGCCCAGCGGCGCCACCGAGGAGGCGTACTACACCCGCCGCGCGTACGACATGGCGGTGGTGGGGCGCTACCACGACGTGGGCGACTTCCTCACGCGCGTGGCCTCGCTGCCGCGCATCGTGACCCCGCTGAACCTGACGCTGGCGCCCACCGCGGCGGCCGGCGGCACCGGGGCCGCGGCCAACCCCGGGGCGGCCGACGCCGTCCGGGTGGAGGCGCGCTTCTCCATCGAAACCTACGTGATCCCCAGCACGCCGACGGAAAATGAGAAACCCGCGGAGTAGCGCCGCCCTCGCGGCCGTGGCGCTGGCGCTTGGGCTCGCCGCCCCGGCCGCCGCGCAGCCCGCGGCGCCCGCCGATTCCGCGGTGCGCCCCATCGAGGGCTACCGCCGCGAGGTCTTCCGCTACCAGCGCGGCGGCCGCCCGGACCCGTTCCAGCCGCTGCTGAGCGCGGCCGACCTGGGGTACCGCGTGGAGGACCTGCGGCTGGCCTCCATCGTGTACTCGCCCAACCCGCGGCAGTCGATCGCCGTGTTCACGGTGGGCGACAGCGCCGGCCGCCACCGCCTGCGCACGGGGCAGCGGCTGGGCTCCATCACGGTGCTGGCCATCTACCCCCGCCGCGTGGACGTGCAGGTGAACGACTTCGGCGTGGCGCGCGTGCAGAGCCTGACCTTCCAGCGCACGGCGCGCACGATGGCGCCCGGCCCCGGCGCGGGCGCCGCCGCGGCTCCCGGCACGACGACGCAGCCGGTGATCATCCAGGCTCCCGCCCCCGCCGCCCCGGCCGCGCCTTCGGGCCCGCTGCGCCGCGGCGGGCAGCGCAGGCCGGAGCAGCCCGGCGCGCAGCCGCAGCCGGCCGCGCCCCAGCAGCAGCCCCGCACCCAGCAGCAGCCCCGTGGCAACGGCGCCACGCTGGCGCGTCCGTCGAGCTCGCAGACTCCCTGAATCTCCGCCAGGCTCCCCCACCAAGGACTTTCGCCATGATACGTCATCTAGCCGCCGCGCTCATCCCGGCGCTGCTCGCCTCCGCGGCGCCTCGCGCGGCCGCGGCGGACCCGGCGGGAAGCAGCCCCTCCGTGCCGCGCGGCGCGGACGGCAGCATCTCGGCGCTGCGCCTGGAAGGGCGCGGCGGGCGCACCGAGCTCACCGTGGAGATCACGGGGGGCGAGGTGACCTACGAGCACTTCCGCCTTTCCGGGCCGCCCCGCGTGGTGGTGGACATCCGCGGCGCGCGCAGCGACCTGCCGGCCAGCCGCTACGACGGCATCCACCGCGGCGGCGTGTCGGCCGTGCGCACCAGCCAGCACGCGCCCGACGTGGTGCGCGTGGTGATCGACCTGGTGCGCGACGCCCAGTACACGGTGGAGCAGGTGCCCGAGGGTGTGCGCATCGCGCTCGCCGCCGGCGCGCCGGAGTTCCAGGCGTGGCGCAGCGGCGGCTCCTCGGCGGCGGCACCGCGCGTGGCGGCTGCGGAATCGGCGATCCCGAGGCAGCAGCAGGAGCCCCGGCAGCAGCCGCGCCCGCAGCAGCGTCCGCAGCAGCGCGCGCGTCCCATCTCCGTGACGTTCGAGAACACGGACATGCGCGAGGTGCTGGCCTCCTTCGCCGAGCTCACCGGCCGCTCCATCGTGCCGGGTGCCGAGGTGGGCGGGATCGCGGTGGACTACGTGGCCTTCGACAACCAGCCGTGGGACGAGGCGCTCCGCGCCCTCCTGCAGGCGTACGGGCTGGCGGCGGAAGAGCAGGGGACGGGGATCATCCGCGTCGACAAGATCGAGAACCTCGCCAACCGCGAGCGCAACGAGCCGCTGGTGACCCGCACCTTCCGCATCAACTACGTGCCGGTGGAGGAGATGCGGTCCACGCTGGAGCCGCTGACCAGCGAGCGCGGCACGGTGTCCATCAATCCGACCACCAACACGCTGATCGCCACCGACGTCTCGTCGATCATCAACGACTTCGTCCGCCTGGTGGAGCAGCTGGACGTGCGCACACCGCAGGTGGCGATCCGGGCCAAGATCGTCTTCGTCAACCGCACGGACGCGGAGGAGCTGGGGGTCACGTACGACCTCAAGGACTCGCGCGGCAACTCGCTGAACCAGCTCACCTCGGTGCCGGACCCGCAGAACCCGGGGCAGCTCACCAACGCCAACCTGGTGTCGCTGGGCGGAAGCTCCATCGCGGCGCTGGGGAACGCCAACCAGCGCGTGACCTCGCCCGCGCTGCAGGTGCTCACCTCGCTGGTGCTGGGGCGCTACACGCTGGTGTCGTTCCTGGAGGCGCTGCAGTCGGCCGAGCTGTCGGACGTGCAGGCGGCGCCCACGGTGACGGTGTCCAGCAACCACGAAGCCTCCATCTGGGTGGGCGAGCGCACCCCCATCCGCGTGGTGGACGTGGGCGGCGCGGCGGGCGGCGGAGGAGGAGGCGGCGGCGGTGCCACCACGGCCCGCGCCACGGCGCAGCTCGTGGAGACCGGCATCCGGCTGATCGTGACGCCGCAGGTGACCTCGGACCGGCGCGTGCTGCTGACGCTGCACGCGGAGCGCTCCAGCGCGGCGGCCGCGGCCACCGAGATCGGCGTGCAGTTCCTCCAGCAGCAGGGCCAGACGCGCGTGATGGTGCGCGACGGCGAGACGGCGGTCATCGCCGGCCTCACCGTGACCGAGGTGACGCGCAACCGCGTCGGCATCCCGTTCCTCATGGACATCCCCTTCCTGGGCGTCCTCTTCCGCCGGAGCAGCGACCGCGAGGTCAAGCGCGACCTGCTGATCATGGTCACGCCGCACATCGCCGACGAGAGCGCTTCGTGACCACCCGCCGCTGGACCCCTACCGGAGAACTTCCGTGACACGCACTACGCGCCGGCCCCTCCGGGGGCTGGCCTCTCTCCTTGCCGCCGCGGTGGTGCTCGCCGCCTGCGACGGCGGCAACGGCTTCAAGGACCCGGTGGGCTCCGGCAACGGGAACGGCAGCGGCGGCGGCGGTGCCGCGGCCGCCGACACCACGAAGCCGACGCTCACCATCGAGTTCCCCCGCGACAGCGCGGTGGTCGCCATCGCCGACTCCGTCTTCGTGCAGGTGAAGGTGGCGGACAACCAGCGGCTGGGGTCGCTGTCGCTCGCCGGCTTCTCCGTGCGCGGCGACCGCTCGCTGGGCACCGACAGCGTGTACCCGCGCTTCGGCGCCAAGAGCGTGAACCTGTCGCAGACCACGCGCCGGGACACCACGATCACGCGCTACCTGATCGCCACCGCCGACAGCACCTCCGAGCGGCGGGTGATGGTGGTGGCGACCGCCAAGGACAGCGCCGGCAACTCGCGGGCGGACACGGCCTACATCAACATCGGCGGGCCGCGCGTGCAGATCGTGGCTCCCGTGCAGAACGACAGCTTCCCCGCCGGGGGGCAGCTCCCCGTCCGAGTCTCCGCGGAAGACGTCAACGACCTGATCCGCTCCGTAGTGGTGAGGATGACGGGCGCCTTTGCGCGCGAGATCGTCATCCCCATCGCCACGCCGCGCGCAAAGGTGGACACGACGGTGAGCGTGGCCGTCCCCGCCGTGACTGGGCCGCTGACGATCGAGGCGGTGGCCACCTCGGGGAGCAACATCCAGGCGACTTCCCGACCCGTTGCGGTGAGGATCACCGCGCCGGTGGCGGACCGCACCGCGCCGCAGGTGACGTTCAGCGCGGATTCCGTGTCGCGCAGGCAGGGCGGCGACACGGTGAAGGTGTGGGTGCTGGCGACCGATGAGACCGCGGTGGACTCGGTGGGCGCCACGCTGCGGGTGCGCTACCGCGATCCGTCCACGGGCGCGGCGGTGGACCGCTACCTGACCGACCGCCGGCGCGGCGCGCAGGACACGGCCCGGATTCCGCTG
>DASVTZ010000030.1 GCA_036387335.1 Longimicrobium sp. | reverse complement strand
ACGCAGTTCGCGAATAGAACGCGCGCGCTGCCACGAACCTTGCAGGAGCGCCGCCGATCCGCGTGCGCGGAAGGGTGCAGAGCTGACAGTCGCGGCCCGTGAGCCGCTCATCGAGGGAGATTGCCGTGACGGAAACGAGATCGTTCTGGAAGGCGCCCGCCGCCGCAATCCTGATTGCGGCGCTTGCCGCCGCATGCGGTGGCGACGACGGCGGGAAGGGGGGCGAGGCCAAGGGGAAGGCGGGCACCGCCGCCAAGGGCGGCACCGGGGACACGGCGGCGGCCGCGCAGGCCGCGGGTCCGCCCCCGCAGTTCAAGTTCGGGAACACGGCGGCGCAGGCGCAGCAGTGCCTGGAGCAGCGGCAGCAGCGCATGACCGCCGCGGCCAACGCCCTCAAGGCGGACTCCACGGCCAAGGCCCCGCCCGCCGGCAAGCACCCCGGCTTCGCGGTGGAGAAGGGGTGGTATCCCAAGATGCCGGCGTTCAGGGACGGCGCCATCCTCCCCTGCAACCGGGTGGTGGTCTACTACGGCAACCCGGCCTCCAAGAAGATGGGCGCCCTCGGCGAGTACCCGCGCGATGAGATGCTCGCGCGCCTTACGCGCCAGGTGGCCCAGTGGAAGGAAGCCGATCCCAACACGCCCGTCATCCCCGGCCTGCACCTGATCGCCGTGGTGGCGCAGGGCGATCCCGGCCCGTCCGGCAAGTACCGCACGCAGGTGCGCGACGCGGTGGTGGACTCGATCCACAAGATGGCGCAGTCCGTGGGCGGCGTCCTGTTCGTGGACGTGCAGGTGGGCCAGGACGACATCCGCAACATCATGCCCCGCTTCGACACCGTCCTGCAGCAGCCGGATGTGCACTTCGCGGTGGACCCAGAGTTCTACATGCGCGGCGGGGTGAAGCCCGGCGCCAGGATCGGGACGATGTACGCGGCGGACATCAACTGGGTGATGGACCGGCTGACGCGGATCGTGCGGGAGAACAACCTGCCGCCCAAGATGCTGATCATCCACCGCTTCACCCGTGGCATGGTGCCGGACGTGGAGAACGTCCGCCTGCGCCCGGAGGTGCAGCTCGTGCTGCACATGGACGGGTGGGGCGCGCCGTGGCTGAAGTACGACTCGTACCGCGACTACGTGGTGGCGCATCCGGCGCAGTTCACCGGGTGGAAGAACTTCTACCACAACGACACCAAGAAGGGCGACCCGCTGACCTCTCCGCGGGACCTCCTGCAGCTCTGGCCGGAGCCGCTGTACATCCAGTACCAGTAACGGGCCCCACCCCCAGCGTCGCTCCGCGACGCACCCCCCTCCCCCCAAACTGCCGGGGGGAGGGGGAGTTTGTTTGGGGCAGCGCACTTACGCACTCACGCACTCACGCACTCACGCACTCACGCACTCACGCACTCACGCACTGCAGTTTACCACGCGATTCCGTAATCCTCGCCGTGGATGCTGGAGCCGCCCCAGAACGTGCCGTGCGCGCGGTCGAAGAAGATGCCGTTGATGGGGCCGGAGGTGATCTTTTCAAAAGTGAGCTCGTAGCCCATGCGCTGGAGCTGCGCGCGGACCTCGGGCGGCGTGTTCTCGGCCAGGAGGATGCGGCCGGGGCGCGACTCGTGGCCGCCGAACGATGCGCGAAGCTGGAACGAGTTGATGTTCGGCGCCTCCGCCGCCTCCTGCGCGTTCATCCCCCACTCCACCACGTTCAGGAAGTACTGCAGGAGGTTCTGGTCCTGGCTGTCGCCACCCTGCACGGCGAAGGAGAGGTACGGCTTGCCGTCCTTGAGTGCCAGCGTGGGGGTGAGCGTCACGCGTGGCTGCTGGCCGGGGCGCAGCACGTTGAACGGCCCCTCCGCGGGATTCAGCACGAAGCTCTGCATCCGCTGGCTGAGGCCCACGCCCGTCTGTCCCGCGATCACCGCCGGCACCCACCCGCCGCTCGGCGTCACCGACACCACCCACCCCTCCTCGTCCGTGGTCTGTATGGAGGTGGTGCCCAGATAGAAGCTCTCCTCGAAGGGGAGCGACGCGCGCGGCGGGGCGGAGACGCTGTCCCCCGTGGGGCGGCGCGTGCCCCACTCGCGCAGCTCGCGCGCGAACGGGTTGCGCCCGTTCTGGAACGGATACGGGTCGCCGGGGCCGATCCGCGGGTCATTGCGCTCGGGGTTGAAGAGGCGGCTCCGCTGGCGCGCGTACTCCTTGGAAAGCAGCCCCTCGAGCGGCTCCTCGGGCGGAAACGCCGGGTCGCCGTAGTAGAAGTCGCGGTCCGCGAAGGCGAGGCTCATCGCCTGGTACAGCGTGTGGATGTAGCGCGGCGAGTTGTACCCCATCGCCTTGAGGTCGAAGTTCTCCAGGATGTTGAGCGCCTGGAGCATCGCCGGGCCCTGCGTCCAGGTGGTCAGCTTGTAGACCTGGATCCCCTTGTAGTCGGTGGAGACCGGCTCCTCGATGCGCACCCGCCAGCGGTCGAGGTCCTGCAGCGTGATCAGCCCGCCCTCCTCCTGAACGCCGCGCACCAGCTCGCGCGCGATGTCGCCGCGGTAGAAGCGGTCGTAGGCAGCCAGGATCGCCTCCTTACGATTGCGCCCCTGCCGCAGCGCCGTCTGCTCCGCCTCCACCAGCTTGCGAAGCGTCGCGGCGAGCTCCGGCTGCCGAAAGATCTCACCGGCGCGCGGCGCCTCGCGCGCCTCGCCGGCGTGCGGAAGCATCACGGAGCGCGAGTAGCGCCACTGGCGGATCTGCTCCTTGTTGCGCTCGATGCTGTTCGCGGTCTGCGCCTCGATGGGATATCCGTCCGCCATCTGGATGGCGGGCGCGAGCACCTCCGCCAGCGACAGCTTTCCATACTCGGCCAGCATCACCAGCAGCCCGCCGGGCGTCCCCGGCGTGACGGCGGCGAGCGGGCCGTACTCGGGCGGATACGCCATGTTGCGGGCGCGGAAGAACGCCGGCGTGGCGCCGGTGGGGGCCACGCCCAGGGCGTTGATCCCGATCACCCTGCCGGTGTGCGGGTTGTAGATGAGCGCCTGCGTCTCGCCGCCCCAGCTCAGCACGTCCCACATGGTGGAAGTGGCGGCGAGCATGGCGCACGCCGCGTCGACCGCGTTGCCGCCCTTGTGGAACATGGCCGCGCCGGCGGTGGCGGCCAGCGGCTTCCCGGTGATCGCCACCCAGTGCCTGCCGTGGAGCACGGGCTTGGCCGTACGCTGCCCCGCCTGCGCCCCTGCCGGCGCCGCCGCCAGCGCCGCCAGCAACAGCGCCCCTGCCGACCTGCGGATCTCTCGGGCGAGTGCCATCGACTGTTTCTCGCGTTTGTTGGTGATGTGCGTGTGTGCTTGACGAATAGCGGGTTGGCGGCGCCGAGGCCAGAGGGGCGCGGAGGGCCCCCTCCCCCCGGCCCCCTCCCCCGCCTGCGGGGGCGCAGGGCGGGTGAGGGGGAGAACTGCCTTTCGTGCGCACAGACCCGGTCGGGGCAGACCTGCGTGTCTGCCCACCCTCGCCGCACCCCGATCCCGCCCGTGCAACCAAAACCCGTAGGGGCCGCCCCCCGTGGCTGCCCGTGCCCGCCCGCGCATCGCCCTCCGCAACCGGGTACCAATGCATGCCAAACGCCCCTCCCCCGCAGTTCGGGGGAGGGGCCGCGAGGAACGAGCGGGGGAGGGGGCCGGGGGTGGGGCCCCTACGTCCGCACCCGCAGCATCAGCACCATCCCCGCCACCAGGAACAGCACGTTGGGCGCCCAGGCCGCGTACACCGGGTCCACGGCGCCGCTGCTGCCCATGGCCTTCCCCACGCGGAAGAGGAGGAGGTAGATGATGGTGACGCCCAGCGAGATCCCCACGCCGTACGCCGTGCCCCCGCGCTGCGACGAGGTCACCAGCGGGGCGCCGAAGATGATGATCACGATCACCGCCACGGGGATCGCCAGCTTCTGCCCGCGCTCCACGCGCAGCGGGTTGGCGTCGCCGCCGGAGCGCTCGATGGCGCCGATGAAGCGGCTCATCTCCGCGTAGCGCATCTGCTCCGGCTCCTTGGGCTCGCCCAGGAAGTCCTCGGGCGTCTCCACCAGGCCGGGGAGGCGCAGCGTGTCGAAGCGCGCCGTCACCTCGCGGCCGTCGGCGTGCAGGATGCGCGTGTAGCCGCGGTACAGCTTCCAGCCATCCTTTTTGGTCCACGAGGCGCGCTCGGCCATGCGGTGGATGCCGGGCTGCCCGCGCGCGGCGTTGCGCTCCAGCGTCACCTGGTTCATCTCCCCGCCCACCGGGTCCAGGCGGCGCACGGTAAGGACGCCCTCGCGCTCCGTCTGGTAGACGAAGTTGAGGCGCGGGCCCTGCGACGACGTGGTCTGCTCCCCCATCAGCACCGCGCGCTTGCCCAGCGTGATCGGCACCAGCTCGCTGAGGCCGAAGGCGATCCCCACTAGGATCACCCCCAGCATGGCCACGGGAAGGAAGAGGCGGTAGAAGGAGATGCCGCCGGCCTTGGCGGCGGTGATCTCCTGGTGCCGCGTCATCCCGCCGATGGTGAACACCGTGGCCACCAGCGCCGCGATGGGGAAGCCGTACAGCACGAACTGCGGGTAGAAGTAGACGTACGACAGGAGCAGGCGGCCGCCCGTGATCCCCTTGTCGATGTACTTGTCGATGTTGTCCGTGACGTCGCCGATGATGAAGAGCAGCGGCAGCCCCAGCACCAGCCCCACGAAGGTGCCGACGAACTGGCGGATGACGTAGCGCGAAAGGATGCTCACGCCCGCACCTTCCCGCGCCGCGCGCCGAAGTCGCGCAGCGCCTGCATGATCCCGTCCCACGCGCTGTTGCGGGCGGTGGAGGTCTCGCGCCCCACCGTCGCCATCCCGAACGCGCCCACGATCGTCATCAGCACGTTGACGATCCACATCGCCACCCACGGCCGCATGAGCCCGCGCCCGGCCAGCGACTCGCCGCCGATGAGGCCCACGTAGTACACGGAAAAGATCACCATGCTGGTGGCGATCACCATCCCGATCCCGCCGCCGCCGAAGCGCAGGGCGAGCGGCACCCCCACGAGCACGAATACGAGCGACGCGACGGCGATCGAGTACTTCTTGTGGATCTCCACCTGGTAGTCGCCGATCTCGCGCGTCAGGTCGGCGGAGCGGCGGCGGGAGGCCTGCAGCTCGTCGGCGGCGCGTCGGGCCCGCTCGCGCGCGTCGCCCGACTCGGGGGAGATGATCCCGGAGCTGGGCGACACCTTGGGCGCCTCGCGCTTGGCGCCGGGAAGCACCATCGCCAGGTCGCGCACGGCCACTTCGCGCGCGCGCTTGAGCGACTCGCGGCGGTCGCGCGCCAGCGTGTCCACGTGCGCGGCCAGCATCCCGATGGTCATCTCGCGCTCGCCGCGGTAGCTGCCGACGCCGGTGCCGTCCACCTGCAGCAGGTTCCCGACTCCCGGGATGCCGAAGCGCTGCTCCTTGAAGTCGATCCTGCGGAACACCTTGGGATCGTCCACCGACACCTCGCGCATGTGCCCGTCGAAGAGCCGCATCACCAGGTCGGTCTGCGCGCGGTTGAAGAGCGCGCGCCCCGAGTCCGCGTAGATGGTGCGCACGGTGGACGGGTTGGTGACGTCGTAGATGGAGACGTCCCACAGCCGGTTGGTGCCCGGCTCCACCCGCGCGGCGCGCATGTAGAACACCTGACCGGTGGCGTTGGAGGGGGCGATGCGGTTGAGAGTCTGCGGCTCCAGGATCAGCGTGGGCGTCTTGCGCGCGATGTCCAGGTAGAGCTGGCTCCACTTGAAGTTGGACTCGGGGAGCACCCGGTCGTTGAACCAGGTCATCACCCCCGTGATGATCGCCGCCGCCACCAGCAGCGGGGCGAGGAGGCGGCGCAGGTCCACCCCGCTCGCCTTCAGCGCCATGATCTCGTTCTCGGCGGTGAAGGTGGAAAAGGTGTAGAGCACCGCCACCAGCACCGCCATGGGGAAAGTGAGCGCAACGGCGGCCGGAAGCGCCAGCACAAAGAACTCCAGGATCACGTCCACTGGAAGCCCCTTGCCGGCTAACTCCGCCAGCCGCTTGGCCAACGTGTTGATCAGCACGACTCCGGTCAGCGCCACGAAGGCGAAGAGGAGGGGCCCCAAGTGCGCCCGGAGCAAGTATCGGGTCAGGATTCGCATCATTTTATCACGAGGACTTGCCGGGTTTTCCGGCCATGTCTAACATACCCCACGCGCCGGATCGGTTCAACCGCGCGACCCGCCTCCAGCACCCGCAAGCGATTACCATTCCGTGAGTAACGCCCTCCGCGCATTCTGCGCCGTCACGTTCGTCGCGCTCGCCGCCTGCGCCGGCGACAAGCCGCCCGAGCCGCGCCCGTTCGATGCGAACCTGGCCTGGGCGCATCTGGGCGAGCAGCTCGCGTTCGGGCCGCGGGTGGCGGGGCTCCCTCCGCACGAGCGGCAGCTACGGTGGATGAAAGACCAGCTCGGCTTCCGCGCGGACACGGTGATCGTGCAGCAGTTTACCGCGCGCGCGGGAGGGGGGACGCTGCGCCTCGCCAACGTCTTCGCGCGCTGGCGGCCGGACGCGACAGAGCGCGTGCTGCTGGTGGCGCATTGGGACTCCCCGCGCCACGCCACGCGCGATCCCGAGAAGTACCTCCAGCACCGCCCCGTCCCCGGCGCGAACGAGGGCGCATCGGGCACGGCGGTGCTGATGGAGCTCGCGCAGCTCCTCCACGAGACGCCCCCCGCCATCGGCGTCGACATCCTCCTGACCGAAGGCCTGGAGCGCGGGGAAGGGGGGACGGGGCTCGGCGCACGGCACTTCCTGGCGAACCGC
Source organism: Longimicrobium sp. (assembly GCA_036387335.1). Taxonomy (NCBI): domain Bacteria; kingdom Pseudomonadati; phylum Gemmatimonadota; class Longimicrobiia; order Longimicrobiales; family Longimicrobiaceae; genus Longimicrobium; species Longimicrobium sp. The sequence goes on along the minus strand of DASVTZ010000030.1, from coordinate 15,146 downwards.
CCCGCCGGCTACCGCCCGCGCTGGGCCGTCTACGTGGACCGCGTGGGCGACCGCGACCTGCGCATCCCGATGGAGGCCTCCTCCGCGAAGGCGGCGCCGGACGCGGTGAGGCGCGTGTGGGCGGTGGCGCGCGAGGTGGGGATGGAGTCGGTCTTCGTCGCCCGCGTTGGCGAGGCGCTGGAGGGCGAGCACCAGCTCCTGGCCGCCGCGGGGATCCCGACCGTGGCCGTCATCGATCCAGAACACGGGCCGCGGAACGAGCTGTGGCGCACCACCGACGACGCCATCGACCAGGTATGGCGCGAGAGTTTGGGCGCGGTGGGCACCGTGCTCTCCGCGCTGGTCTATCGGGAGCGGCCATGAGTGTAACCCCGCAGGAGCGGCTCGCGCTGGGAGTGGTGGCGCTCCTCCTGGCCGCGGGTGCGGGTGCGCGCGTCCTGCGTCCCGCCCCTGCCCCCGCATCGCGGAGCGCCTCCGCCGCCGAGGACGCCGCCGCCGGCGCGCGCCTGCGCTCCGCGACGGCCGACAGCGTGGAGCGCAACGAGCAGCGCGCGCGTCCCCTCGCCGCCAACGAGCGGCTCGATCCCAACACCGCGCCCGCCGACGAGCTCCAGCGCCTCCCGCGCGTTGGCCCCGCGCTGGCGGAGAGGATCGTGGCGCACCGCGCATCGCACGGCCCCTTCCGCTCGCTGGCTGGGATCGACTCCGTTCCCGGGATCGGCCCCTCGCTGCTGGCGGGGATCGCGCCGCACCTCGCGCTCCCCGCCGCGCCCGCGGTGGCGAAAAGCGTGCGCTCGCGGGCCGCTGTGGACCTCAACACCGCCAGCGCGGCGGAGCTCGACGCGCTGCCGGGGATCGGGCCGGCACTGGCGGAGCGGGTGGTCGCATATCGTACGGAACATGGCCGATTCGGCACGGTGGACGAGCTGGCCAAGGTGCCGGGAATCGGGCCATCGCTGGTCTCGCGGGTGCGCGCGCTGGCCCGTGCTACCCCTTGACATGGCATAGGGTTACAGGCCAACTTCCATTCCGTACCCATCCAGACGCGCCGCCCCGAAACGCCCCTTCCGGGGGCGGCGCAGCCATTCCCACCGAGGCCTATGGCAGTCTCCGCCCCCGCTGCTGACCGCATCGGCGAGCAGCTCGTACGCGAGAATCTCATCAACCAGGAGCAGCTCGCGCGCGCCCTGGACGACGCGCGTGCCAACGGGACGCGGGTCGGCTTCTCCCTGGTGAAGCTCGGCTTCCTGGCCGAGCAGGACCTGGTGCGCGCCCTGGCCCGCCAGCACCGCGTGCCGGCCGTGGACCTGGAGAGGGTCAAGCTGGACCCCCGCATCCTGAAGCTGATCCCCACCGAGATCGCGACGAAGCACCAGGTGCTGCCGCTGCGCCGCGTGGGGCGCACGCTCACGGTGGCGATGTCCAACCCGACGGACCTGGGGGTGATCGACGACCTCAAGTTCATCACCCGGCTGGACATCGAGCCCGTCATCGCGGGCGACTTCACCCTCAAGAAGACGATCGACCGCGAGTACGAGCAGTCCGACGAGCGCATCACCGATCTGCTCAAGCAGATCGAGATGGACGACATCGAGGTGATGGAGGACCGCGAGGAGGAGATGTCCGCGGTCGCGCTGGCCGCCGCGGTCGACGAGGCGCCGGTGGTCAAGCTGATCAACGGCATCCTGACCGACGCGGTGCAGAAAGGAGCGTCGGACATCCACTTCGAGTGCTACGAAAAGGACATCCGCGTCCGCTACCGCGTGGACGGCGTGCTGCAGGAGATCATGCGGCCGCCCACGAAGATGAAGGCGGCGCTGATCTCGCGCTTCAAGATCCTCTCGGACCTCAACATCGCGGAGCGGCGCGTGCCGCAGGACGGGCGCCTCAAGCTGCGCCTGGGGAAGCGCGTCATCGACTTCCGCGTCTCCACCCTCCCCACGCTGTTCGGGGAGAAGATTGTGCTCCGAATCCTGGACAAGGGAAACCTGACGCTCGACCTGGAGAAATTCGGGATGGAGCCGAAGGCGGAGCAGGACTTCATGCACGCCATCATGAACCCGTACGGGATGGTGCTGGTCACCGGCCCCACGGGCTCCGGAAAGACGACGACGCTGTACAGCGCCCTTTCCAAGATCAACACGCACGAAGTCAACATCATGACCGCGGAGGACCCGGTCGAGTACAACCTGCACGGCATCAACCAGGTGCAGGTGCGTACCGACATCGGGATGACCTTTGCGGCGGCGCTGAAGGCGTTCCTGCGCCAGGACCCCAACGTCATCATGGTCGGCGAGATCCGCGACCTGGAGACGGGGAGCATCGGCATCAAGGCCGCGCTCACGGGCCACCTGGTGCTCAGCACGCTGCACACCAACGACGCCCCCTCCACCATCACGCGTATGGTGGACATGGGGATCGAGCCGTTCAACGTGGCCTCCGCGGTCAACCTGATCACGGCGCAGCGCCTGGTGCGCCGCATCTGCAGCAACTGCAAGGAGGCGGTCACCTACCCCGAGGTCTACCTGCGCGCCGCCGGCATCGACCTGGACCAGGCCGCCTCCATGACCTTTTACCGGGGCAGGGGCTGCGACACGTGCGGCGGCTCGGGCTACAAGGGCCGCCAGGGCCTCTACGAGGTGATGGCGATGTCCCCGGCCCTCCGCCGCATGATCCTGCAGGAAGCCTCCACCGCCGACCTCCAGGCCCAGGCCATCGCCGAGGGCATGCTGACCCTGCGCATGGACGGCATGCAAAAGATCGCGCGCGGCGTCACGACGCTGGAGGAAGTGATCAAGGAGACGGCGGCGTAAGGGAAGTGTGTTAGTGCGTTAGTGCGTTAGTGCGTGAGTGCGGAACGAAGGGCAGGGGGGCCGACGGAACGGGCGGCGGGGGCGTCACCCCCTTGGGTCTCACGGCGCTCACCCCCCTTCTGTCATCCTGAGCGACGCGCGGCACCGTCCTCGCCCGTTCCGTGAACTCTGGCGCGGAGCGAAGGATCTACTGCGCGTTAAGCGAGGCCGGCGAGTTTGCGCCGGCCTCTTGCTTCGCCGGCTAGATCCTTCGGTCGCCGCAGGGAGTCCGGAGCGCACCGCCGGCTCCCGGCAGGCGGCTCCCTCAGGATGACATACGGGAGAAGGGTCGGTCCCAACGCACTCACGCACTCACGCACTCCCGCACTTCCCCTCTGGCACGCAACTTGGCTACATAACCCTCGCAAATACAGAACATCGCGCCGTGACGCGCATTCTGGCCGTGCACTCCGCGGCATCTTGCAAGGGATCTTGCACGGTGCACGGGACGGCCGGGCGCGCCAGGGCCGCAGTCCTTACCCGCATTGCCGCCGCAGGAGCATGATGAGTGTCGCAACCGCCGAAGTCGCCGTCGCCCGCACGATCAACCTCCGCTCGCTCCTGGAGGAGATGATCGAGCGCGGGGCGTCGGACCTGCACATCACCGCCGGAGAGCGCCCCAAGCTGCGCGTGGACGGCAACATCACCGACAGCTCGAGCGACTTCATCCTGACCCCCAAGGACACGCTCCAGCTCACCTACTCGATCCTCACCGAGAACCAGAAGAAGCGGTTCGAGACGGAAGACGAGCTGGACTTCTCCTTCGGCATCCAGAACCTGGCGCGCTTCCGCGGCAACGTGTACCGCCAGCGCGGCTGCGTGGCGCTGGCCATCCGCCAGATCCCGTTCAAGATCTCCACCTTCGAGGACCTGCGCCTTCCCCCCGTGGTCAAGACGCTCAGCGAGCGCCCGCGCGGGCTGGTGCTGGTGACGGGGCCCACGGGATCGGGGAAGAGCACCACGCTGGCCGCCATGCTGGACAAGATCAACAAGGAGCGGCGCGGCCACATCCTCACCATCGAGGACCCCATCGAGTTCATCCACCGCCACCAGGGGTGCATGGTGAACCAGCGGGAGGTGGGGGCGGACACGCAGAGCTTCTCGCGCGCGCTGAAGTACGCGATGCGCCAGGACCCGGACGTGATCCTGGTGGGCGAGCTGCGCGACCTGGAGACGATCCAGGCGGCGCTCACCATCGCGGAGACGGGGCACCTGTGCATGGCGACGCTGCACACCAACTCGTGCGCCGAGACCATCAACCGCATCATCGACGTCTTCCCCGCGCACCAGCAGCCGCAGGTGCGCGCGCAGCTCGCGTTCACCCTCGAGGGGGTGGTCACGCAGCAGCTCCTCCCCAAGGCGCGAGGCCGCGGCCGCTCGATGGCGGCGGAGATCATGGTGTGCACCCCCGCCATCCGCGCCTGCATCCGCGACGACAAGGTCCACCAGATCTACTCGATCATGCAGGCCGGCAAGAAGCACGGGATGCAGACCCTCAACGACGCCCTCCGCGAGCTCTACCTGCAGCGCGAGGTTACGCTGGAGGAGTGCGTTCGCGCCTCGTCGGACCCGAACGATTTCCTGAAGTCGGTTGGTGAGACCGCACCGAACTAAAAGGTGCGTAAGTGCGCTGAATCCGCACCCGCCACGCACTAACGCACTCACGCACTAACGCACTTCCGTTCCCCGTAACCAGAGCCGGCCCCCTATGCCCGTATTCGCCTACAGCGCCCGCAACCACACGGGCGAGATCATCGGCGGCGAGATCGACCTGCCGACGCGCGACGAGGTGGTGGGATTTCTCCACCGCCAGCGGCTGCGCCCGGTCACGGTCAACGCCAAGGCCAAGGACATCAACATCACCTTCGGCACGGGGATCAAGACCCGCGAGGTGGTGATCTTTACGCGGCAGTTCGCCACGATGATCAACTCGGGGCTCCCGCTGGTGCAGAGCCTCACCATCCTGGCCGAGCAAACCGAGAACAAGGCCTTCGCCAAGATCATCACGGAGGTGCTCAACGACATCCAGAGCGGCCAGACGCTGGCCGATTCGATGCGCAAGCACCCCAAGGTGTTCACCGAGCTGTACGTGAACATGGTGGCCGCGGGCGAGGCGGGCGGCATCCTGGACACCATCCTGCTGCGACTGGCCGTCTTCCTGGAGAAGAACGACGCCCTGGTGCGCAAGATCAAGAGCGCCATGACCTACCCGGCCGTGATGCTCTTCGTCGTGATTGCCTGTACCACCATCCTGCTGTGGAAGGTGGTGCCGGTGTTCGCGGGGATCTTCACCGACGCGGGGCTCGAGCTGCCGCTTCCGACCAAGCTGGTGCTGGCGGCGAGCGCCTTCCTGCAGAGCTACCTCTGGCTGATGATCCTGGGGTGGATCGGCATCGGCTTCGGCCTCCGCCAGTACTACAAGACGGACGGCGGGCAGCTGGTGATCGACAAGTTCCTGCTCAACATGCCGGTGCTGGGGTCGATGCTGCGCAAGTCGGCGGTGTCGCGCTTCACCCGCACGCTGGGGACGCTGGTCTCCTCCGGCGTGTCGATCCTGGAGGGGCTGCAGATCACGGCCCGCACCGCCGGCAACCGCGTCATCCACGACGCCGTCATGGCGTCGCGCGCCTCCATCGCCGGCGGCGCCACCATCGCCGAGCCGCTCAAGGCCTCCGGCGTCTTCCCGCCCATGGTTGTGCAGATGATCAACGTCGGCGAGCAGACCGGCGGCCTGGACGAGATGCTCTCCAAGATCGCCGACTTCTACGACGACGAGGTCGACGCCGCCGTTACCGCCCTGACTTCCATCCTGGAGCCCATCATGATCGTCGTCATGGGCGTCGTGATCGGCGGGATGGTGGTGGCCATGTACCTTCCCATGTTCGACATGATCAAGGCGGTGCAGTAGACTGCTTGTAGGGCGTACCGTATTCCTTCCGATTTGCGAAATGAGTTCTTTCCGGCGCGCAATCTAGTTTCTTCCGGAACGCGCAGTATATTCTTTCCGCGGCACGTAAGTGCCCTCCGCACAGACGGTTACTCAAGAGGTCCCGGTCATCTGGCCGGGACCTCGGCCGTATACGACTCCGCATCCAACCACTTGAAGGCACATGCTACGCCGGAATGGACTTACTGCGCGTCTACCTGCAAATTGCAGGGGTCGCCAAAGCTCACAAACTCGTAAGTTGTCTCGCGAACAAGGCTTGACGTTGCTGCTGATGGAGGGTAAACGTGTGTTTGTGGGGTCGGCACACTGTATTTCTTCCGGTGCGCGTTGCGTGGACGCGCATTAGTAATTTTTCCGCCCCCGATTTTTGCACCGCTACCAGTCGGTTCGCAGAGCGGCATATCTACGACAGAACAACGCCCAGAGCGGCCTCAGCCGCGGGATCACAAGGAATTCATGGAACCGGATCCAGAGACCCGCCCGGAGCGTTCAGATCCTGACCCTCGAACTGCTGGCCAGGCTTGCTCAGAACGTGAAGTTTGGGCGTGCGCTCAAGGGGTGGACGCAAGACGACCTTGCTCGTGAGGCGGGACTACATCGAAATTTTGTGAGCGCAATCGAGCGGCAAACTCAGATTCCGTCGATTGTGACGGTGGCACGAATTGCCCGTTCACTTGAGATTTCCGTCGAGGAACTGGTCGAGGGTGTCGTGATCAATCGGATCTGGAACCCTAGCTGCGACTCCCACTGAGCGAAAGTATGCGGAGACTACGGAACCAGAGAGGGGATCCGCCGCTCTAATGCAGATGCCCACGATCTGTTGTGCGTTGTTGGAAGGCGTCCTCGCGCCTGAGGCACCCGTCGGTTTGGACCATCAACCATGCGTCTTACGGGTGAGCTTCTGGATCTCGCAAAAGAGGTCGCGAAATCCTGCACAAAGTCATGTGAGGGGAGGACGGCGGATCCGACCCCGCCTGACCGACCGCTGTTAAAGAGGAGGCCGTTTCCCGAACTAGAGCTGCTGCATGGAGCACTCATTCGAGCTGATGCTGAGATGTCCCGGTCACCTCTGGACGGACCGAATTCTCGGTGCAAACAGGTGATCGGTCTGCAGACCAGCTGCGATGAACGGGTATACGCTGGCCCGGCGTTTCGGTTTGCGAGCACTCATACGTGCGGTTGCAGCCGCTCTGCCAGCAGCCGCCGCGGGAGCACCTGCCCTGGTGGGACACCCATTCCGCTTGCGAAACGCATTGGTACCTCTCCATTTGTGACGAGGAATGGGACCGGGTCGATGGGAAAGGCACCCAACTCGAGTCGCTTGCGCACCGCTGCCAGATTCTGCTGGACCCAGACAGTACGCCGGAGATGCTTACCCAACCGGTCGGCTGCGTCTCCACGGAATTCATTTAGCCGCTCCACGATCTCACCCATCGCCCGGTCTGGCTGTAAGCGCTTGCACTCAATGAGGAGCAGGCGTCCGTCCCGCTCGTGCCACGCCACCACGTCCAAGTCGCCGAGTTCCTTCGAGGCGCCTAGCATCCTCATTTGCACCTCCTCGCGAGTGTTCCACCCCAGCGCGCGGAGGTCGGCCGCCACCTCGGCCGTGAATGCATGCCCGAGCGCGTCGTTCACGCCTCCCAGGTACTTTCTCATCTCGCGAGAGCGGAAGTATTCCACCGGGAACCAGCCGGCCTGGATGTTCTCGAGCAGGTACGAGAGACTCGACCCCACCTGATCCACTCCGAAGAGGACAGGTGACTCGGGCGCGAGTCCGAGAACGACCAAGGGGCGGGACACCAACGACAGACGGCGCCGGAACCGCCACGGCTTCCAATCCCGGGATGAGAACCCTTCTGGCGCGGCGTCCCACCGGTCGCGCGGAACTAGAGCGAACATACGGAAGAACAGCTCGGCTTCCTCTTCCGTGAACCCGCGCCGCAGCCGGAGGCGCTCCGCCACGCGTGCGCGGGTGCTCGTAGGCACCAGCGTTTGGGCTTCCAGAGCCATATCAAGGAGTTCCGCTACGGCGTCGATGAAGCGCGTCGGGCTGAGCCCGTACTCTGCGGTGAACGCCTCGACGAAGACGGCGTCGGCGAGCCGCTCCTCCTCACGTTCGATGGACGTCTGTGACCGCGGGCTGAGGGCAGACTCGTAGCCATCTGCCGCAGCGCGATAGCCGGCGCCGAAAGATTCCAACGTGTACGGGCTTGCCACCGACGCTGCGAACCCCTCCTCTGCTTCGATGCTTCCGTCGAGGTGAACAAAAAGCCGCGGCTCGGACATGCCCCCGTCGATCGCGGCACGGTCGGACGCGTGCTTCATGAGGACAGCGAGCGCGCCCAGCAGGTCGTCTAGGTCCGCCAGCGATGCATCGCGCCCGTCCACTCGGGGGCAGGTCGGCACTGCCATTTCGATGAGGATCCGGCAAAGATGGTTCGTTCTCGCCAGTTCGGATTCGTGCTGGCCGGCACGGTGCACCGCGTCCGGCCCGTAGGAGGCAAGGACCGCGCGAGCGGTTAGGCGCCAGCGTTTACGGTCGCGCCCGATCTCCTCCGAGTTCACCAACGCCAGCCGGACCAAGCTTGCCGCGTTGATCAACCGAAGTTCGTCCCGAATGCGCTCCCACAGAGTGGCCACCGCGGTGTCAAGGAGCCCGAGGCATGCCTCCAGACCAACCACGGTACGCCCCTGCTGGGGCACACTAGCCTGGCGAACCACGCCCCGTTCCCAGTTGCTCTCGTCCTCCGGCTGAATGAGCCGCGGCTTCGGCTTTCGCTCCAGCGCGATCTGCTCCGCCGCGCCGCGAGTCACAACGACGTGGAGCGACCGCACATTGTCGCTCGGAAGGGCCGCCGCCACGAGTTCCTCCACCCACGTCCCGCGCGCTCCAACAGCATCAGAGACAAGTGTCACTATGCCGATGAAGACGGAGCGGGCCAGAGCCCGCTCTGCCTCGTTAATTGGGCGATGTAGGAGCGCCAGGAATCCGAACGGGATCTCCACGTCCACGCCCCAACCGGTCTGCGCCAGTTCGACCTGTGGATACTCTAGCGCTCCGCTCAATCCGTTGCTGCGGTGATCGATCCACCGCGCAGGATCGTCGAGCCTGAGTTGCACTCGCAACGGCCCGATGGGTCGTGCGAGAGCCGATTCGAGGATTGGCAGCGCCCTATTAATCCATCCCAGGGTCGCTTCCCACACATCGTGTGCGAACTGCCGTAGCTCGGCGGAGCATTCCGGGCCGTAGACCCAGATGACGAGCGACTTCCCCTCGACCACACCGGCCAAGGTTCCGGCGCGTGCGAGCTCGTGGGCGCCGTAAACCGGCTGCGTCTCGAGTTCCCGAAAGAAGTCTCCCCGACGGAGCCGGGTTACGTCAACGTGTGATCGCCCATCCAACGTGACTGCATGGCGATCATAGCTTACGCGCTCGTCGCTTCTGAGCCCGAAGATAAAGTTGCTTCCGATCCGCAGCTGCGTGCCCTGGGTGGGGTAGGGCAACTCCCTCGGGAGAAGGCGAAAGCGGTGATGCGCCCAGTACGCGTACAGGTTGAGTACCCCGTTCGAGGTCGCCACCTGTGCTCCTTCGCGAGCTGCAGCTTCACACTGCTCGTGAAGCTTGTGGAGCCGGAGGAGCGAGGCCCCAGGTGACCAGGCGAAAGTCTCGAGGTCGGCGATGCTGATGGCGACGAGTGGCCAGCCGTCAGGAAGCTCCGGCAGCGCGAGGGCCACGCCACGCCCCATCCCACCGAACACGAGCAGTGTCATGCCCGAACGCGCCCCGTTCGCCAGGAGGTGCCCAGCGACATCAACAAGGTGTTGGGCGATTCCCTCGCCCGTCTCGCCCTCGTAGAGTGCCGTGCCCCCAATGCCTGTCTCTGCCACAGCTGTGGCGTCGTCGTGCAGCAATACCACGTGCGCCACCTTGTCGGTGTCGACGGTGCACACGGCCGAATCCACAGGGGTTCCCGGCGGAATCGCTGGAGGTTGCCTGGGGAGCCTACCTTTAAAGGTTCCGGGTGGCTCCGTAATGCGGCGCAGTGAAGTACCGAATGCTATCTGGCGCTGTCTCGTACGCAGTAGCCGGGCGAACGCAGGAAGCTCGCCTTGGCGCTCGCACCAATCGAGCACGAAATGCCTGATTGCGGGGCTCACAGCGGTAGGGCACGCCAGAATCACCGTTCCGGGGAAGTGAACCACCGGGCACCGCTCCAGGCTGCTATGGGTGATGTACTCGTCGGCCAAGCGCTCGCGGTGCTCGAGTTAGTAGAGGAAAGGTGCCAGCGCCTCCGGACTCACCCCGAGCTTCTCACACTCCTTGTACGTGAAGGTGACCCGCGAGCTAATCTCAGCCACGTCCACACGGTTCCCCAAGAAACGATCCCTTGGCGTGGGTTGGCTCGTGCGAGCCCAACGCTCAAGGTGCGCGCGTGATGCAGCCGCATCACTCAGCGTCAGGAGTGCAACCGCGCTTCGCCGAAGCATGCGGTGCGGCGTCCCCCACTGAGTCCGCGTGGCGCAATCAAGCACCTGCTGAAGGTAGTAGTCGTTTACCTCCCAGGTTCCCTCGAAGATGCGGTAGTTCCCGCCTGGCCCGATCACGTTGGAGACGAATACATCCTCGACCGGGTCCTCCGCGCGGCGAATCGGCTGCCGAGCTAACAGGTCCTCCAGCCAGTACGCAAGGCGCCCCTGATCGGGTCGCCGGGCGCCGCGGCAGTGAAGGAGCGTGAGATGGAGAAGCATCTCGATTCGGAGGGTACTCGCATGGTATTCGGGGACGGTAAGCAACCCTGAGAGCGCTGCGAGTGTGGTCTGAAGGTCGAAGTGCCTCAGCTGTTTCTTGAGCTTGGAATAGCTGGGATCGCCGATCCGAAGAACCCGCGATAAGTCAATTGGAAGCATCGGCGCTCCATGACGATTTTCGGTTACAGCGTCGATGAGCGAGTCGAGCGCGGCCGTAGCGTTGATCCCAGAGTTGGCCGAGCGCTACCCCACACTGGAACTGCTCTGGGTCGACGGCAGCTACGCGACGCACATGGCACGAGAAGTCGGTGAGGCTGCGGGCGTGCGGCTGGAAGTGGTGCCGAAGGAAGAGGGGCAGACCACCTTCAAGGTGCTGCGGCGCCGCTGGGTGGTGGAGCGGACCTTCGCGTGGCTGATGGGTTACCGACGGCTTCGGGCCGATTACGAGACGACGGACACCTCAACACGTGCGTGGATCTACCTCGCCATAGCCCACCTGACGGCCCTTTGTCTCGTCCCTGGATCGCACCTTGTCCTCAGATTCTTACGTCTACCCACGCGTCAGGCGTGCCGCTTAGATGTTGGACCCCGCCGCCGCGGGGTGGCAGAACGTAGGTCGATGATCCCTCGACCAACGCGCAGCCACGGGACAGCCGCCTCCTGAGATGTGAGCGGATCGGGCCACAGATCCTCAACCTTCGGAGACCTTATGTAGCCGTCATCCAGCTCGTCTCTGAAGGATTCAAAAACGACGTACCCATTCGCCGTCAGTTCGCACGACCCCACCTCGGCAGCGAGAGGGTTCGTCGCGAGGAGCACGAGTATACAGCCGTGGAGTTCGCCGAGCTTCGGGATCGGATATTCGTGTCGCATCACCCCGTTGATATCGGTGCCAAACCGAAGCTGCGTCACTGGCGCGGAGTAGGTTGACCGGAACGATGACAGTCGCGCGCGAACCCACTTCTCACTGTCCGGGTCGTTCGTGCTGTGGGTGCTAACATCGTCGCGGATCTTCCCGGTTATCCCGTTTGGTGTGACCCACACGCCCCAAGAAATGATCCCCTTTTTATCCGTGGTGATATCTTCCTCCTCACTACGAATGATCAGCTCCGTGTGCAGGAGCGGCGACTCTCCTAGGTAGTCCATCATACGCAGGGTGGCGCGGAAGTGGCCGATCTCCGCCGGCGTCATCGCTCGCTTTAGCCGAATCGTGACCTGGAGGGACCGCAAAACTTCCCCGCACGCTTGCTGGAACTCAAGGCCCATCAACTTCCTATCCAGGGCCGCAAACTGCCTGGAGATTACCTGCTCGATCTGAGTTCCCCAGCGCGCGAAAAACGCCGCCTGCTCCTCTTCCGAGAGTGAGATGCCGAGGTACTGGTATCTCGCGGCCAAGCCGTCGGGGCTGTCGAGCAGGATGCGGAGCCGCTCGCGATGCAGCACATCCACGAAGTCGATTCCCCTCCTCTTCGCCATCCGCGTCAGCGCGTCACGCTCGCCGATAGTCAACTCCACGTTCGTGATGAACACGAACGCTTTTAGTTCAGGCGCTACCTCAAGCGCCCGAGTCAAATCGTTCGAGAACTTCTTCTTCACCCACTTCCTGTCGGCCGCCGAATCCGTCGCGCTGTTCCGGAATCCGATGCCAGCCCAGACTGAACGGCCGTCAGTGAGGCGCGCCTCAAGGTCCCGTCCGCCGTCCTTCCCGCCGCGCGGATGCCGCGGTTGGACGTCGTGGAACCGAGCATCGAGCGCGAGAAGCGCCTGGCACATGCGCTCGCGGTCGAGCTGGTTAGCATCAAGCCACGAACGGAGCCGCTCATCTGTGTGTCGTGGGCGGTGTTGGATGTGGGACAACGTGTTCTCCGCGTCCGAGCTCTCGGGAGTGGAACGATGGATTCCCCAGCCCCGTGCTATCGCCTACTCCCACTCGGCACGTCGCTTGTCGAGGTCGCGAACCTTTTCGAATACAGCGGGGCGGATTCTATGAACTCGCGCATAGCCGCACGCTGCTCTTGCGATGCGGTAGCAGGCCTGTACTGGAACTCACCGGGCGTGAGTGGATCAGGTGGGTACGAGATGCCTGACACTGGATCCGTGGGCTAGGGTTCTCCTATCTAAGCCAATGTCCCGTTAGGGATGCCGCCAGTCAAGGCCGAGCAGTACTTTAGCGTCTTACGCGGGCAACTGCTGAACTTGCCGGGGTACCCGCTCATCGATCCCGAAACGGCCGCCGCAACCCCAGGAGCGCATTCAGTCACGGACCAAGATTCCTGAACAGATGGGAGTGAGCTCCTGCACGACTTTGCCGTAGAGTCGTGGTACACCCGCCGTTGGTTGGACTGAGTGCGCTGGGTGCCACTCCGAGGAAATACACTCATGCGGCGCATCCGCGGAACGGACGCGAACACTGATTCAGACCGACATGGCCGGCCACGTGCATCCCGCGCGTGGATCGCGGCGAAGCGATCTGGTGGGGGGGACTCGCCAACCCGGGCGACCGAACTCCTCCAGCTCACTCAGCTGGCCGTTGGAGATGCGACAGAAGCATATCCCCGGCGAGGAGTGATCGGAGCTTGTCTTTCTGGTGGACGATCATTGAGCACAACAGGGTGACCCCGTGAGCGAGCTCCCAGAGCGGCAGCTGGCGCTCCATGGCCTGCATCACCTCCGGATGCTCCATTGCATAGTTGGAGAAGTCGTGCTTCGTTTCGAGAGGAGGGAGGCTCCAATCCGGGTTCTCCTCAGCGATCCGGCGCGCCGTGTCAGCCGCAACCCGGGTCTTGTACTCGAAAAGAGCCTCCATCGCCATCCGCTTCACGGCCCTGGGCATATCCGGGCCCAACGAGTACATGCGTTGGAGGCGCTCTTGCTGCTCGTGGATGTCGAACGAGTCCGGGCTGTGCGCGAGGTCGTTACGAACCTGTCGCAGTGCGTGCAGCGCATCGTACGTGACGCGCGGGATCAAACGCAGCACGTAGGCGAGTTCTATCCGTGCCGAGAAGGAACTAAGAGCGCCTGGGTAACTGAGAAGAGACTGTCGCTTCTTCTTGCCGTGCGATGCGGGAAGAATCACCTCGAACAATGCTCGAAGGTGATTGTCTACGTGTGCTGTTCCGATCAAGATCGCTCCTCTACCGCTCTCGTTGAGGAGTGTCTGGAGCAGCGTCCGGAAGAGTTCCCGGACCTCCGGGTGGTCCAGCGGATCTTTAGAAATCTGCGCCTCCAGTCGTGGATGGTACATCGACGCCGGTTCAGTGGCTCTCTGTCTCTTAGAAGGGTTCGTGGTAGCACTGCCACCCTCTCCATCTCCTGAACAGCAATGAGAAGGAGAATCAACTACCCGAAGTCGCGGCTGCCCCTTGAGCCGGCGGACCCAATACTCGGTCGAGTATTGAACGAGTTGATCGCCGAAGGGATAGATTTAAACGATCTAGACTTATCGCGGGAGATCGGCTCAGTGATGGACCGACTGATCCCGGAGTTCGGCGCCCGGCTCGCAGATCGGCTCAAAGAAGATGCCCCGGCGGCGATCCGCGCGCGGCGTGTACAGCGCCGTGTTTTCAGCCGGCGGATCAACACGACTTGGCGCGACTCACTCGACGCGCTGGAAGCGTTGATGCTGATCGCACGCGAAATCGGGCAGAAGTACGCTCATCGGCGCGCTTCGGCTGCACACCGGGCGAACGATCTCGTGCATGTCGCCCTGATGGGAATATACGCGCGGGCGCTGCAAACCGCCGACGAGATCATTCACCTGCTGCATGGTGGGTTTCCCGGCGGAGCCCACGCGCGGTGGCGTACGCTTCATGAGATGGCCGTCCTGAGTGCCTTCGTGGCGCAGCACGGAAGCGACACGGCCAAGCGTTACCTGCTCCATTCCGGCGTGGAGTCCTACCGATCGATGACACGTTACCTCGAGCACCACGAAGCTCTCGGCTTCGCACCTCCCCCGGAAGACGCGGTCCAGCGGGTGCGGGCACGGTACGAAGCGCTGATAGGGCGATTTGGACCCGATTACAGCTCAGACTACGGGTGGGCGGGCACGGCACTCCACCTAAGAAGGCCCAAGCTTCCCGATCTGGAGAGGGCGGTTGGGCTCGAGAAGTGGCGTCCCCTTTACAAGCTCTCGAGCGATGCAGTTCATGGGGTTCCAAGGGCGACCGCTTCAACATCGGGCTGGACCGCCGATTCGCGGGAGGGTTACTCGTCGGTCCGAGCGACATCGGATTCGCCGACCCAGGGCAGAGCACCGCGATTTCGGTGTTCCAGATCACATCCGCGTTTGTGGGATGGAAACCGAACACGGAGGATCTCATTTCATTGGCGGCGATGCACGTGCTGTGCACGCACGTGGTCACGTTGTTCACAGACGCGCAGCTCCATCGGAAGACTGACTGATCGCCGTCAGCTACTTGGCCAAATGCCCTTGTGATGGAGTGGGCGGCGACTGCTCACGTTGGGGAACACCAACAGATTTCCGTGGGGGTCTCGCACAACGGGTAGCCGCCATGAACGAGCGAACAGACGTCTGTATATCCAACTCAACCCCGTTAACCTTGTCGAGAGGAATTGAGATTGGGGAGAATCGGTGTTTC
>DASVTZ010000029.1 GCA_036387335.1 Longimicrobium sp. | reverse complement strand
CGTGCACGCGCTGGACGTGGCGGCGCGGCTGGTGGCGCACGTCCGCACCCTCCCCGGCGTCTCCGCCGCCGAGCTCGCCGGCCCGCTGCGGCGGCGGATGGAGGTCGTCTCCTCCATCGACCTCGTCGCCGCCACGGACCGCGCGGAGGATACCCTGGCCGCCTTTCGCACGCTCGGCGAGCACACGGCGGGCGGCGGGGATCGAAAGGGACGCGCCGAGGTGCGCTTCAGCGACGGATTCGCGGCGAGCCTCGCCTGCGTCCCCGCCGACCGCTTCGGCGCGGCGCTGGCGGTGTGGACGGGGAGCGAGGCGCACGTGGCGGAGCTGGCGGGGCGCGCACGGGAGCGTGGCCTGACACTGGGCCCGGACGGACTCGGCGGCGTCGCCACGCCCACGGAAGAGGCGCTGTACGAGGCGCTGGGGCTCGCCTGGATCCCGCCCGAGCTGCGTGAGGGGTGGGGCGAGGTGGAGGCTGCCGCGGCCGGGACGCTGCCACGGCTCGTGGAGCTGGCCGACCTGCGCGGCACCTTTCACTGCCACACCACCTACTCGGACGGCCGGGCGACGCTCGCCGAGATGGCGGAGGGGGCCCGCGCGCGCGGCTGGCACTACCTGGGGATCGCGGACCACAGCCAGCTCGCCTCGTACGCCGGCGGGCTTACCCCAGCCGCCGTGAAGAAGCAGAACCGCGAGATCGACGCATGGAACCGCGACGTGGGGAAGGGGAGCTTCCGCATCTTCAAAGGCACCGAGGCGGACATCCTGGCCGACGGCACGCTCGACTTTCCCGACGCGACGCTGGCGAGCTTCGACTACGTGGTGGGCTCCATCCACAGCGCCTTCCAGCAGAGCGAGCGCGCGCAGACGGACCGGCTGATCCGTGCCGTCCAGAACCCGCGCCTCACCATCCTGGGGCACGCCACCGGGCGGCTCCTCCTGGGCCGGAGCGGGTATCCGGTGGACGTGCGCGCGGTGATCGACGCCGCGGCCGAGAACGGCGTGGCGGTGGAGATCAACGCCGATCCGCGCCGGCTGGACGTCGACTGGCGCCACGCGCGCTACGCGGCCGAGCGCGGCGTCCTCGTCCCCATCAACCCGGACGCGCACTCGGTGGCGGGGCTGGACAACGTGGCGTGGGGCGTCAACGTCGCGCGCAAGGCGTGGCTCCCCGCGCGGGGCGTCCTGAACACGTGGGAACTCAAAGAGGTGGAAGACTACTTTGCCCAGAGAAAGCAAGCGCGCAAAACGTGAGCGCACGCTGGCGATCATCGAGCGGCTCAAGGGGATGTACCCCGACAGCAAGTGCTCGCTGACCCACGAGAACCCGCTCCAGCTCCTGGTCGCCACCGTCCTCTCCGCGCAGACGACGGACGCGGCGGTGAACCGTGCCACGCCGGCGCTCTTTGCCCGCTACCGCACCGCCGCCGACTTCGCCGCCGCGTCGCAGGAGGAGATGGAGCGCTACGTGGCCACGCTCGGCTTCTTTCGCAACAAGGCGCGCTCCGTGATCGGCCTCGGCCGCGCGCTCGTGGAGCGCCACGGCGGCGAGGTGCCGGTCGACATGGAGGCCCTCACGCAGCTCCCGGGCGTCGGTCGCAAGACGGCCAACGTGCTGCTGGGCGTGGGCTTCGGGATCGCGGAGGGCGTCGTGGTGGACACGCACGTCAAGCGCATCGCCTACCGCTGGGGCCTGACGCGCGAGGAGGACCCTGAGAAGATCGAGCAGGACCTGATGCCCCTCGTGCCCCCGGAGGAGCGCGTGCTCTTTACGCACCTGACCATCGACCACGGCCGCGCCATCTGCACCGCCCGCCGCCCCTACTGCGAGCGCTGCGCGCTGGCCGAGCTGTGCCCCACAGCCCCGGCGGTGTACCGGAACCTGGGACCGCCGGGCGAGTGAACTCGCTGCAACAACAGCACAAAGTCCGCCTTCGCGGACTCGCGGGCGAGATCCCGACCCTCCACCACCCTGTAGGGCGCGATTCATCGCGCCCGTGCCCGCCGCCGCCCCGTCGCCCGTCGATACACCGATTCTCCGTAGGGGCAGACCCACGTGTCTGCCCATCCTTTCCGCCACCCCAAATACCGCCGCGCACACCGATCTCGTAGGGGCCGCCCCATGTGGCTGCCCGTGCCCGACCATTCGCCGTAACCCGCGTTTCGCACCGAATTCGTCCCACAAACCCGCCATTCGTGGCGGATCCGCACCGGGGCGAATGAATTCGCGGCTGGAACCACGCGAAGTCCGCCTGCGCGGACTCGTTACGCGGGCATCGTGTCGTCGCCCGAATCCTCCTGATCGCGTGATTCTTCCGCCGCTGGCCGCGTGTACTTCCGCTCCATGTACTCGCGCCACCCGGGCTGCTCCATCTCGATGAACGGCCCCAGCAGCCCGCGCTCCTCCAAAAACGCGCGCTCGTCAGGATCGCGCGGCGGGCGGGTCATGCCGACCGGGTTGGTGCGCGCACGGAATGCGGCGGTCGCCTCGCGGCTGCGCGCCCACATTTGGCGGAACTCGGACAGATCGATGTCGTCGATGTTCATCGCATTCCTTCGCGTCAGCGGTAGTGCTCGCGCCACAGAGCCTCAAGGGTTTCCGGCTCCGCCACCGCGCCCGATGCGGCGAAGCGGAGAAGGAGGTCGTAGGTGTCTTCCGCACCTTCCTTGCGCAGGTACGCGCGCATCAGAGCGTCGTCGATGGTGCCGCCGAACGTGAGCATCATGTTGATCGCCTGAACCGCGTAACCGGCGTACTTCCACCAGCGGAAGCCGATGATGCGATCCGCCAGCACGTACTCCCTGCGGATCACGCGCAACGTGAAAGGCCCGACTTCGAACGAGTCAGCGACCTCTCCGAAGTAACTGCCCGGCACCTCCACGTACAGGTCGTCCAGCACCCAATGGCGGCCTTGCCTGCGCATCCCGAGCGCGGTGAGGGTCGCATTGATCTCGTCGCGGGTGCGGCCCTCCACCACGAGGTCGATATCAGTGGTCGCATACGCGAGAGGCGCGTAGAACTCTATCGCCGCGCCGCCGACGAGCGTCGCACGCATCCCGGCGCGCTTCAGGGCCGTCGCGATCACGGCGGCGGCGAGGACGATGCGCTCCACGTGCTCGCGGTCGGAGTGCCACGCGTCGTGCAGCGCTTGCGCCAGCTCGGAGTCAGTCATCCAGGGTGGCCGAAGGGATCGTGCAGGATCGCGCCGGAATGAGTAAGTTGGCAGCGATGCTTCACGCCGTCCAGACAAACCAGCGTCCGACCACATTCTGAGACCGATGCAACGCACCTCGATCGCCGAACTGCTCGCGGGCAAGGTGGAGCCCGGCACCGCCGTACTCGTGCAGGGATGGATCCGCACCCGGCGCGATTCCAAGGCCGGGATCTCGTTCCTCAACGTGCACGACGGGTCGTGCTTCGCACCCATCCAGGTGGTGGCGGGCGGCGACCTGCCCAACTACGCCGGCGAGGTGACGCGCCTGACCGCCGGGTGCTCCGTGAGCGTGCGCGGCGAGCTCGTGGCCACGCCCGGACGCCCGCAGCCGGTGGAGGTCCGCGCGGCGAGCGTAGAAGTGCTTGGGTGGGTGGAGGATCCGGAGACGTACCCGATCCAGCCCAAGGCGCACTCCATGGAGTTCCTGCGCACGGTGGCGCACCTCCGCCCGCGCACCAACACATTCGGCGCGGTGGCGCGCGTGCGGCACACGCTGTCCATGGCCGTGCACCGCTTCTTCGACCGCAACGGCTTCTTCTGGGTCCACACGCCCATCATCACCACCAGCGACGCGGAGGGGGCGGGGGAGATGTTCCGCGTCTCCACGCTGGACCTGGCGAACCCGCCGCGCACGACGGACGGCGGGGTGGACTTCTCGCACGACTTCTTCGGACGCTCGGCGTCGCTCACGGTGAGCGGGCAGCTGAACGTGGAGGCGTACTGCGAGGCGCTCACCAAGGTGTACACCTTTGGCCCGACGTTCCGCGCGGAGAACTCCAACACCAGCCGCCACTTGGCCGAGTTCTGGATGATCGAGCCGGAGATCGCCTTCGCGGACCTGAGCGACGACGCGGACCTCGCCGAGGCGCTCCTCAAGTCGATCTTCACCGACCTGCTGAACGAGCGGCAGGACGACATGGCGTTCTTTGTGGACCGCATCGACAAGGATGCCCTCGGGCGGGTGGAGCGCTTCGTGGAGAGCTCGTTCGAGCGGATGGACTACACGGAGGCCGTGCGCCGCCTGGAGGAGTCGAAAAAGAAGTTCGAGTTCCCGGTGAAGTGGGGCGTGGACCTGCAGAGCGAGCACGAGCGCTACCTGACCGAGGAGCTGGTGAAGCGCCCGGTGGTGGTGATGAACTATCCCAGGGAGATCAAGTCGTTCTACATGCGCGAGAACGACGACGGCCGCACCGTGGCCGCCATGGACGTGCTGGCGCCCGGCATCGGCGAGATCATCGGCGGGTCGCAGCGCGAGGAGCGGCTGGACGTGCTGGACCGGCGCATGGACGAGCTGGGGCTGCCCAAGGAATCGTACTGGTGGTACCGCGACCTGCGCCGCTACGGCACGGTGCCGCACGCGGGGTTCGGGCTCGGCTTCGAGCGGCTGGTGCTTTACGCGACCGGGCTCGGCAACATCCGTGACGTGATTCCGTATCCGCGGACGCCGGGCAGCGCCGACTTCTAAGGAACTGGCCTTACACAGAGACACAGAGGGGTACTGAAAGAGGAGGAGGGGTTCTCTGCGGCTTGTTGTTCCCCTCCGTTTTCTCTGTGTGATGGTTTTCCCGCAGCACCGGAGCCCGCATGCGCATCGTCCTCGCAGTGATCGCCACTCTCGCAGCGAGCCCGGTGGCCGCGCAGCAGGTGCGGGGAGTGCTGGTGGATGCGGCCGGGAAGCCGGTCTCCGGCGCCTTCATCAGCCTGCGCGGCGAGGGTGGCGAGGTGGTGGCGCGTGCGCTGACGGGCGCGGACGGGCGCTTCAGCGTGCAGGGCAGGACGGCGGGGAGCTACCGCGTGCGCGCGGAGCGGATCGGGTTCGGGGCGACGAACTCGCTTGCGTTAGCGCTGGCGGCGGGCGAGTCGCGCGAGCTGCGGCTGGTGAGCGCCGGCGCGCCGGTGGCTCTGGAGGCGGTGGTGGCGCAGGGCCGCTCGCGCTGCGACGTGCGCCGCGCGGACGGCCGTGCCGCGGCGCTGCTGTGGGAGGAGGCGCGCAAGGCGATCGACGCCACCACGTGGACGTCGGGCGCCATGCGCTTCGGGTTTACCGAGTACGTGCGCGACATCGAGGCGGAGACGGAGCGCATCACCACCGAGACGTCGCAGCGGCTCAGCTTCAGCGGGCGCTCGGTGTGGCGGAGCCGTGACGCCGCGGAGCTCACTCGCCTGGGATACCGCGAGGTGCGCGGCGACGGGATTTACTTCTTCGCGCCTGACGCCGCGCTCCTCCTCTCGGACGAGTTCCAGGATACGCACTGCTTCGGCGTGCAGCGGGGCGAAGGACCGACCGCGGGGCTCGTGGGGCTCACTTTCGAGCCATCGCGCCGCCGCGAGGTAACCGACGTGAGCGGCGTGCTCTGGCTGGACCCCGCGACTTCGGAGCTTCGCCACCTCGACTTCCGCTTCACCGGCCTCCCGCGCGAAGAGGAGCACGAGGGGGTGGGCGGGCGCGTGGAGTTCGCGCGGCTGGCGGGCGGTGCCTGGATCGTCCGCCGCTGGCGCCTGCGGATGCCGCAACTGGTCGCGAAGACCTGGAACACCACGGCGTGGCGCGGCAGCAACGTGGTGCTCAAGGCGCTCCGCGAGACCGGCGGCTACGTGCAGGATGTGTCGACGGCGGCCGGCGAGCGGGTGTTCGCGGCCGAATCCGGGACGCTGGAAGGGGTGGTGGTGGACGCGGTGACGGCGGCTCCGCTCCCCGGTGCCCGCGTCGCGCTGGTGGGGACCGACCGGACGGCGATGACCGATGGCGAGGGCCGCTTCCGCATCGCCGGGCTCGGCGAGGGGCGCTACTCCGTCACCTTCACCCATCCGCGCACCGACTCGCTCCGCTACCGCGTGCCGGCCACGGACGTGGCGGTGCGGACCGGCGCGGCCGCGAGCGTACGCCTCCTCTCGCCCTCGCTCGCCACCGTGATCGCCGCGGGGTGCGACTCGCTGGCCGCCGGCGCGGGCGTGCTCGCCGGTGCTGTGCGGAACAGCGGCAGCCGGGTCCCGATTCCGGACGCGGCCGTCACGGTGTGGTGGAACGGCCCCGCCGGGCCGGTGCGCGGCGAGGTGCGGACGGACTCGGAGGGGAACTACCGGTTCTGCGCCGCGCCGGTGGGGGTGCCGATCACCGCGCGCGCCACGGTGCACGGCGAGCACGGCGACCCCGTCACCCTCACGCTGGTCGGCACCGCGCCCGTGCTGCGCGACCTGGCCGTGACCGTGTTCTCGCAGACCGTGCACGTGGAGGGCGTGACGCTGCAGGCGACCGGCTCGCCCCCCGTCGCGGTGCACGGCCAGGTTCTGGACGCGGCCAGCGGCGATCCGGTTGAGGGAGTGACGGTGCGCGTGGAGGGCGCCGCCCCGCGGACCACCAACCGCCGTGGTATGTTCGTCACCGGCCGCGTGACGCAGGGCACCCACCGGGTGGAGATCGAGCATCCGCGGTACGGCATGCAGACGCGCTGGATCGCGGTCGGCGGGGGCGAGGTGTACGTGACCTTTGAGATGGCGCGCCCGGCGCCCTGAACGGCGCAGAGCTGAGTGCTGAACTGCAGTGCGTGAGTGCGTTAGTGCGTGAGTGCGCTATTGATCCAGGACTTAGGACTTAGGACTTCTTTCCCAGAACTCTGACCCATCTTCCACACCCCCGATCCGATGCCGCTTCCCGCCCGCGATGAAGCCCTGGCGCTGATGCACGAGTACGTGCAGAGCGAGAGCCTGCGCCGCCACATGTACTCGGTGGAGGCGGCGTGCCGCGCCTACGCCCGCCGCTTCGGCGAGGACGAGGAGCTGTTCGGGCTCACCGGCCTCCTGCACGACTTCGACTACGAGCGCTTCCCGGACCAGCACCCGCTCCCCGGCACCGAGATCCTGCGCGAGCGCGGCTACCCGGACGAGATGATCCACGCCGTCCTCGCGCATTACGCGCCGCGCACCGGCGTGCAGCCCGAGTCCGTCCTGGACCGCACCCTGTACGCCTGCGACGAGATCACCGGCCTGGTGACCGCCGCCGCCCTGGTGCGTCCCTCGAAGTCGGTGATGGACCTGGAGGCGAAGTCGGTGCTCAAGAAGATGAAGGACAAGGGCTTCGCCGCCGGCGTGGACCGCGAGGACGTGCGCCACGCGGCCGAGCTGCTCGGCGTGGAGCTCTCCGACCACGTCGCCTTCGTGATCGAGGCGATGCGTGGTGTGGCGCCCGAGCTGGGGCTGGCGGGGACCGAGTAGGCGCCCGCGATCTCCCCGCACGATCATGAGCCGCCCCGGTCCTCCTCGCGACGTTCGGCTGCTGGCCGCGTGCTCTCACCTGGGGCTTCACGCCTGGCTGGCGCTCGGCCGCTTGATGGAGTGGGGGGCCGAGATTTACGACACTCCCGGCGCGCAGTCCGTGTACGAGTGGAGCACCGCAATGCGCGTGTCGCTCGCGGTCGTGTCATTCTTTGGTCCGCCGGCGGCGGCGCTGTGGGCGGCTCGCACCTCCCGGTGGCGCGGCTTTCTCGCCTCGCACGGGTTTCGCGCGCTCGCCGCCAACTCAGCCGGTGGGCTCGCGATGATGATCATGGCGGGCCAAAGGTGGGACGAGATGATTCCCGAGATAATCGTGGTGGCGTTCGGATCGTTACTGGTCTCTGCCACTGTGGCGTGGTTAGTCCTGCCCGTCGGCGCCGCGTTCCGAGCCAAGGATGGGGAGCTGGCGTGGTACCCGTTCGTGAACCGGCTGCTCCCGGATCCGCCCGAACAGGGCCGGCGCACCCCGCTGCTGCCTGGGTCGCCGTGAGCGGAACCGCTGAGCCCGACTCTTCAGGCCCGGCGCTATGCAGCGGATCGGGCTCGTTCCTTGATGATCGCCGCCAGAGCGCGCAACGCGTGGTTTACGGCGGCAGCATCCGGAAATACCGCGGCCACATCTGGATCCAGCGGCACGAGGTTCGTGCCCTCGGCGTAACGCGCCGCGTACTTTCCCCGCACGCCCTCGTGCAGTTGCTCGGGAGTGAAGTCGTACTCCGCCCGCAGATCGTCAGCGTCTGATCGACCGTTCATAGCTTCTCCGTTCGCGTGAAGTCATGGGCCTCGCGCTGATCGGCAACAATCTATCGAGCTCCGCACGTGTCGCCAACGAGCTTTGCGCAGGGGTGGTATGACCGGGTACCGTGTCCGAACACTCAGGAGATCGTGATCGCGAACGTAGAGGCCATCTTTCTGGCGACTGCGCGCGGCGAGCCCCGCACCCCCGTCGAATCCGCGACGGCGGTGGCGGGGCAGGGGCTGCTGGGCGACCGCTACCTGGGCGCGCCACCCACCCGCTACGCCGCCGTCTGCGAGGTCACGCTGGTGGAGGCGGAGGCGGTGGAGGGTGTGCGCGCCACCGGCCGCGACTTCTCCGCGGCCGACACGCGGCGCAACATCGTTACGCGCGGGGTGGATCTGAACGCGCTCGTCGGGCAGATGTTCCGGATCGGGAACGTCGTTCTGCGCGGCGTGGAGCGCTGCGATCCGTGCCGCCGCCTCCAGCGCTTCACCTACCGCGGCGTCATGCGCGACCTCGCCGACCGCGGCGGCCTGCGCGCGACGATCGTCGAGGGCGGCGAGATCCGGGTGGGGGATGCGGTGGGGCCCCACCCCCAGCGTCGCTCGGCGACGCATCCCCCTCCCCCATAACTGCCTGGGGGAGGGGGAGTTCGCGTGCATCCGCACGATGCCCCGTAGGGGCGCGATTCATCGCGCCCGTGCCCCGCGCGGCTCCGCCACCCGCCCACCGTACACCAAAAAAACCGTAGGGGCGGACCTGCGTGTCCGCCCTCCTCTGCGCGCCCCGATCTCCGCGCCCGGCGACGTCTCTACCGCGAAGCGCATCGGTCGGTGTGACGGCGCCGGGCATAGACGCGCGGGCGAGGGCGGGCAGACACGTCGGTCTGCCCCTACGACGCATTCGTGTAAATGGCGGGCGGCGGTGCGCGGTCGGGCACGGGCGCGATAAATCGCGCCCCTACGGATGCGGTGCGGGGTGTTAACCCTATGGTCCCCGCACAAGCCGGATCGTCGGGATCTCCACCAGGGGGTCGGTGCCGGAGGAGGGGACGGTGAAGGTGACGGTGGCGGGGGCGGCGCGGGCGCCGAGCGCGCGAAGCGAGGACTCCGAGACGCGCGCCTGGTACTGGCCCGGACGGATGCGGCCGATGTAGAAGCTGCCGTCGCTGAAGGTCAGGACGCGCTGTGACACCGCCCCGTCCGCGCCCAATATCTCCACCGTGATGCCGCTCGCGGTGGCGACGCCGCGCTCGGGGACCAGCGCGCCCGCCAGCTCGCGCGTGGGCGCCAGGGCGAGGTCCACGCGCGTGAACAGGTGCGGCGAGGGGCGCAGGAGCACGATGTCGCGCACCGGCACCCACGACGGATCGTTGAGGCCGATCGTGTCGACGCGCACGCTGGCGATCTCGTACGGGAGCACGGACCAGGTGGCGTAGCGGCCGGCGGCATCCGTCTTCACCAGCGCGCCGCCCACGAAGACGCGCGCGTCCGGCACCGGCTCGTCACCCGGATCGAGGGCGCCGTTGCCGTCGAGGTCGTGGAAGACGACGCCGTGCAGCCCCGACTGACCCATTCCGCCGTAGGGGAGGGGAGCGATGCCCGCGCCGCCGGAGAAGGCCAGCGCGCCGCTGATCGTGGTGCCGCCCGTCAGCTGCCCGCCCTGCGAACCCAGCCTTGCCTGCGCGCGCCCGTAGCCGAAGCGCAGCGACGTGCCGATCACCAGCGAGGGCGACGAGATGCGCGCATCCCAGTGGCCCACCGCGTTGAGGACCAGGGAACGCACCTGTGCGTAGACGCCCAGCTCGCCGCGCTGCAACCCGCCCGCTCCGGCGCCCGCCTCCGCGGTGATCAGCGTGCCGCTGGGAAGGCGGCTGCTGAGGGCGTGCAGCGGAAAGGTGCCGCGCAGCGAGCCGACGTCCGACGTGCCCAGGACGGGCGACGCGACGTGCTCCACGGCGGCCTCCAGGATCACGCCGCGCAGCGTGCCCAGCACCGCTCCGCGCGCGTGGTCCAGACCGGTGCCACTGCCGCCCTCCACGCGGCCCGTGACCCCGATGCGTCGCCCGGCGCGCGGCGTCCTGATCCCCGCGGTGGCGTCCACGTTCCAGCGGGTGCCGGTCCCCGGAACGGGCGCGGCGCCGCCCGGACCCGCCAGCGAGCGCCCGTCCAGCTCGGGAAAGGTGATGCCGCCGCTCAGCGTGCCGGACACGGGGCCGCTGCCGAAGTTCTGCAGTGCACCCTGCACGAACGCGCCCGCCATCGCCTCCACCTGCGCGGCCCACGCGGAGCCGCCCGCCAGGCTGGCGCCCCCGTACGGCCGCACACGCGACTCGTCGCCGGCCAGCGCATCGGCGCCGGCGAAGAGGGTGAGGGCGCGGGAAAGGCCGTGGCGAACGTCCACGTATCCCATCTGGCGGCAGTCGGGGTCGCGCACGCAGGCGCCGCCCCCCACCGCGTACTGCCAGCGCCCGGCCGGGAGCTGCGTCACGGGGACGAGGTACACCAGCTCGGACTCAACCTGCTCGCCGGCCGGGCCGTACAGCCGCACCCGCACCGGCGTGCTGCCGTAGCCCAGCGGGATGGAGACGGGCCCCCGCTCGGCGCCGTGCGAGAAGCCCAGGAGGCGGCCGTCCTGGTAGACCTCGTAGTCCCACCCCGCGGGGAGCGACGGGTCGTACTGCACGGAGCCGAAAAGCGGATCGCGGATGAAGGGCGCGTTGGTGAGGGTGACGCCGCGCACGGCCCGCACGCGCAGGTTCTCCGTCGCCACGTCGCCCAACTGCACCTGCCGGAGCCAGCGGTTGAGCGGAAAGACGCGGCGGAAGCGCGCCGTGGGATCGGTGCGCACGGGCAGGCCGCCGCCGGGGTTGGAGACGGAGGCACCCACCTGCAGCATCCCGCCGTACACGCCCAGCCCCACCACCGCCGACCCGGCGTCCGGCACGCCGAGGTCGGGGGTGGAGGTCGACACGCCCCACTCCAGCACCGCGCCGCCGGTGCGCGGCCGGAACGGGACGGAGCGCGGGTCCACGGCGGGCCCGTCGCGCCCCTGCCCGCTCTCGAACTGGCGCCGCGCCTCCGCCTCGCCGCGCTCCTGTGCCGGAAAGGGAACGGCGCGGGTGAAGCGCACGGTCAGCTCCGCCGCGTCCGTGGCCGCCTCGGCCTCCAGGAGCTGCGCGGCGCGCGCGACGGTGGCGTAGACGTCGCTCGCCCACACCAGCGCGTCGCCGGGGGCGAGGGTCACGCGCGTGGCGGCCGTCAGCGTGCCGGCGCGCACGTCCAGCACCGCCTGCCCGGCCCCGCGCGGCCGCGAGACGACGGCGAGCCCGCTGTCCGGCACCACGCGAAAGGGCGCGCCCGACAGCTCCAGCAGGGGCCGGAGCGGAACGAGGACGGCCCCGCGCTCATCGAGGAGCACGGGGACGCTGAGTGGGTTCAGGGTGCCGACGCGGAGGTCGTAGATCCCCTGCTCGTAGCCGGGCGGTGTTTCCTGCGCGGCGAGAGGGGCGCCCGCGACGAGCACGGCAAGGGCGCAGAGCAGCGCGCGGATGGCGCTCACGGAGCGGGACCCCGGCTCAGTTGATCACCAGTTGGATGGTGATCGTCCCCGAGTAGTTGCCCGCCGGCTGGCTCACGGGGGGAGCGACCCGGCCGCCCATGTACACCGAGTAGTGGTCGTACTCGTACTTCGGCCGTCCCGGCTTGTAGCGCTGCGGCGTGTCGCGGAAGCTGGGCGTGGTCACCGGGTTCCAGGTCACCCACGACGCCGGCACGCACGTCTGTGCGGCGTCGTCGATCTCGCACAGGGCGGCGTAGTTGCCGTTGAACGAGATGGGCATCGTCCGCCCGCCCGCCGCGTTCAGCGTGGTCGGGAGGACGAAGGAGATGTCGATGGTACGCGCGCGCGCCACACCCGTCATCCGCCACTCGCCGGACATGCTCCCCGCCGCGTAGCCGGGAAGGACGATCTCAGGCGTGCCGGGGGTGACGTTGCCGAACAGCACCGGGCGCATACCCGTGGCCGTGAGCGGCGGGTACGGCACCTCCGCCATCGCGGCGATGCCGGAAGAGGACATCGGCTTTTCCTGCGCGCGCACGGGGGCGGCGCAGAGCGCGGCCCCTATGGCGAGCGTCAGGAAGAAGCGGATGCGGATCATCAGCCCTGTACGGTTGCGGTGCCCGAGACGGGCGCGGCCTTGACGGCGCCCGGCGCGGGAAGGTCGGGGCGCTCGGTGTCGAAGGTGTACCTCACCGTGAGCCCCGTGCGCGGCGCGCCGGCCGCCAGCGGGATGGTGTAGCGCAGGCGCAGGGCGCGGTAGACGGCCATCTCGTCCTCCATCCGCCCCACCACCCGCCCGTCCGCGGTCACGACTTCGGCGCGCAGGTGGCCCAGAAAGACGGCGCTGCCGGTGCGGCGCACGTCGAACTCTGCCTCCACGGCGGCCGGGGTGAGCCGCGCGACGCTGCCGTTCACCGCCAGGCCGGTGGTGACGGTGCCCTTGCGGAAGAGGACGGCCGTGGCGACTGCGGTCTCCACGTTGAGCTGCATGCGCACGGCGCCGTTGTTCTGCTCGATGGGGGGCGTGCCCCCGCGCGAGCGCACCACCACGCGGCCCCAGTACTCGCCCTCCGCCATCCCGGCCGGCGCCTGCACCAGCACGCGGACCGTCTGGCGCTGCCCGGGGGCGAGCGTCAGGCGGCGCGGAAAGGCGCGCACGTAGGGGAGGATGGAGGGATCGCCCGCCGGCGCGGAGTCGGTGAGGATCGTGTTCGTCCGCCCCTGCGCGTCCGTCGTGGGATAGCCGAAGGCGAAGCCGATCTCGATCTCCTCGGGCGCGGTGCCGGCGTTGAAGAGCACCAGCATGGCCGTGGGGCTGCGCGAGTCGATGAAGAGGGCCGTGGGGCTCACCGTCACCGCCGCAGCGCGGCTCGCCGTGCCGGCGGACATCGCCAGCAGCAGGAGCGCCACACGGGCGGCGAAGGAGGGGATCTTGGGCATCGTCATCGCATCTCCCGCGGTTCTGCTCCCGGAGCGCACATCACGTTCCAGGATTGGTGATCACCACCAGGATGGTGGCGGTGTAGCTTCCCGCCGGCTGCTCCCGCGAGGGGCGCGCGGTGCCTCCCAGCAGGAGGCGGGCGGGGCCCTGCGACGCGTCCAGCCTCACCCGCATCGTGCTCAGCGGATCGACGGGGAGGAGCGAGGCCGAGACGTTCCTCATCAGCGCCCCGTCGCGCGCGGTGAAGAGGAGCGGAAGCCGCGCGCCCGCGGGCGAGACCATCGCCGTGGGGAGCACCAGCGTCACGTCCAGCGTGCCGTGCCCGTTCAGCACGATCTCCGCCCTGCGCCCGGCGTCCGTCACCGGGATCGCTTCCGAGACTCCCGGGATCAGCGGGCCGAACGACAGCCCCTGGACCGGAACCGCATCCACCCCGACACTCGCGGGGGCCTGGGCGTATGCCCCGCCCCCGCTTAAACACCCCGCGAGCGCGAGGAGGAGCGCCGTCCTTACGGCCGCCCGCATCCCCCTCTCGTCCCGCGGCGATCCGGTGCGGCTCAGTTGGCCGTCGCCGTGATCTTGATGGTGCCGGTGTACGTCCCCGGAACGGCCGCCGTCGGAACCGCCACGGTGCCGGTGAAGATCACGAACTCGCTGGTGGGGCCGGTGGTGGGCGCCGTGAGGGTGCCGACCACGCTCGCCGAGGTGAGGCCCGTGCCGCCGCACGCCGAGAAGGCGCTGGTGATGGCGCTGTTGGTGGTGCCGACGCCGCAGGCGCTGAAGGCGGGCTGCAGCGTCTCGGTGCCGCCCGCGCGGGTCAGGCGCCCGGTGGTCGCCCCGTCCGGCAGCGTGAAGGTCACGCCGACGTTGCGGGTGAACGGGATGTAGCCGCTGACGGCGCTGGACGTGGTGCCCGGCGTCACGATGCCGAAGTTCATCCCGGACGCGGTGCCGAAGTCGAGCACCGTGGCGACGGTGGCCGTGGCGGCGATGGAGCCGGTAGCAGTGCTCTGCGCGGAGGCGAGCGACGGAAGGGCAAGCAGGGCAGCGGCACCGAGAACGATCGCGAACTTCTTCATGTGGTCTCCAGGAGGGGTTTGGGGTGGCGCAGGATCGGGCGGGCTCCGCGTTGGGCGGCCGGCTCCGTGTTCCGACAGCGACATGGGCAACCGATATGCCACCCCCGTGGTGCGGTGCAAGTCGTGTTGGTGCAATAAGTTACACTCGATCGGGCACGTCGTCAATTGGGAATGTGTTCCCGTTTAGGAACATGCCCTGTTCCCGTCCGGGAACGTCACCCCTCCAGGAGCGCGCGGACGGTGAGCTCGTTCTCCGCTTCGGTGTTGTAGAAGTGGGGCGAGACGCGCACGTAGCCGGCGCGGTGGTCCACGACGATCCCCTGCTTGGCCAGGCGCGCGACGGCGCCGGCCGCGTCGTCGTGCTTCAGCAGCACGATCCCTGACCTGTGCGCCTCGTCCGCGATGCGCAGCTCGAACCCGCCATCCTCGAGCAGCTCAACGAGGTGCGCCGTGAGCCCGGCGATGCGCTCGTAGACGGCGCGCTCGCCCGCTTCCTTGAAGATCTCCATTCCGCCCAGCGCCGTGTAGACCGTCGGCACGGCGGGGGTGCCGAGGGAGAAGCGGCCGGCATCCTCGCGCGGCTCGTACTCATCGACACGAAAGGAGAACTGGTCGCGCGCGCCGAACCACGAAGTCACGGTGGGGCGCATCTCGGCGATGCGCTCCTCGCGGACCCAGAGGTACGCGAGCCCCGGCCCGCCCAGGAGCCACTTGAGGGGCCCAGCCACGTACACGTCCGCCCCGCTGGCGCGCGGGTCCACGGGGATCTGGCCGACGGCCTGGTATCCATCCACCAAAAAGAGCGCGCCCGCTCCGCGCGCCGCCCGCGCGATCGGCTCCAGCTCCTGCACGTATCCCGTGCCGTAGAAGACGTGGCTGGTGGCGACGATGGCGGTGCGCTCGTCGACGTACTCGGCCCAGCGCTCGGGCGGCACGCCGATGCCGTCGTCGCTGGGCACGCGCACCACTTCGACTTCGGGGCGCGCGAGCCACTGGTAGACGAGGGTGGGGAAGTCCAGGTCCGAGACGACCACGCGGTTGCGCTTCGTGTAGTCGATGGTGGAAGCCACCGACGAGAGCGCGGCGGAGACGCTGGGGGTGAGCGCGATCTCGTTCTCCCGCGCGTTCCACATGCGCGCGACGTGGCCGCGCAGCTCGGCGATCCTTCCCAGCCACAGCTCGTACCACGCGGAGGCGCCCATGCTGTTCCAGAGCGCCTGGTATTCGCCCAGGTACCCCATCGAGCGCCGGGAGAGCGCGCCGAGGGAGCACGAGTTCATGTAGGTGTGGGTCTGCAGGATCGGGAACTCGCGGCGCCATTGCGTGGCGAGCTCGGGGTGCGGGGCGTGTTGGTCTGGCATCGTCCGGTGCTCCGGGTGGTCGAGGAGCGCGGAAGGTGCGCCTGCGCCGGAGCGGCGTCAAGGACGGCGAACTGCATGGCTCACGCGAAGGCGCAAAGGCGCGAAGAAGAGTTAAAGGAAACCTCGTGGTGGAGCGTAGGCATTCGCGATTCGACGAGTTCCCTCCTTAAGGGTGGGCGCTCCGAAGTTAATCAGCAGCCCCAGGCGCAGGTCCATCAGCCGTAAATAGGTCAGCAGCTGCTTCGCATGCACCGGTGCCATCTTCTCGACTGACTTGAGCTCCACAACCACGCTGTTTTCCACGAGAAGATCCACTCTGAAAGCTTCTTCGATTTGAATACCCTCATACCTGATCGCAATCGGCACCTGCCTGCCGACCGTGAGGCCACGATGCTCCAGAGCCGTCGCGAGCACCACTTCATACACGCTCTCCAACAGCCCAGGGCCGATCCGCGTGTGAATCTTGTACGCGGCATCGACAATCTCCTTCATGATCTCCTCGATCTCCACGATTTCTCCCCTCCTCGTTCTTTCTTCGCGTCTTTGCGCCTTCGCGTGACACCTGCAGTTAAATACCCCGGCACGCGCAAGACGCACGGGTGTAGCACGCGCATGCTCCAGACGCCGATTTCCCCCGCCGAGCTGACCGACCGCATCCGCGCACGTGCCCTGGAGCTGGGGTTCGAGGCGGTAGGCGTCGCGCCTGTGCAGCCGTCCGGGCATGCGGAGGCGTATGGACAGTGGCTGGGGGAGGGGATGCACGGCGATATGGCCTACCTCGCCCGCGAAGACGCCGTCGCCAAGCGCGCCAATCCCGCCGTGCTCGTGCCCGGCGCGCGCTCGGCGGTGGTCGTGGCGATCGGGTACCACGGGGAGGAGGACGGGGAGGTGGATCCGTCGCGGGGGATCGTGGCGCGCTATGCACGCAACGACGACTACCACGACCTGCTCAAGGACCGCCTCATCGCCCTGCAGGAGTGGGCGAACGCCGAGCTGACGCCGCTCGGCGGGCGCGCGTACGTCGATGCCGGGCCCGTGCTGGAGCGCGAGCTCGCGTCGCGCGCGGGGCTCGGATGGTTCGGGCGCAACACCATGCTCATCCAGCCGCGCCGCGGGTCGTACTTCTTCCTCGGCGTGCTGCTGCTCGACGTGGAGCTGGAGTACGACGCGCCGTTCACGCGCGACCACTGCGGATCGTGCTCGCGCTGCCTGAGCGCGTGCCCGACCGGCGCGCTGCTCGGGCGCGACGAGACGGGCGCCCCGCGCATGGACGCGCGGCGCTGCATCTCGTACCTCACCATCGAGCTGCGCGGCCCCATCCCCCGCGACCTCCGGCCCCTCATCGGCAACCGCATCTACGGCTGCGACATCTGCCAGGAGGTCTGCCCCTGGAACAGCTTCGCCGAGCCCGCGCACGACCCCGCCTTCATTCCGCGCGACGGGATGGACGGGCCGTCGTTGATCGAGTGGATGGGGATGAGCCAGGAAGAGTTCTCGCGCCGCTTCAAGGGCTCCGCCGTCAAGCGCACGAAGCGGCGCGGGCTGCTGCGCAACGTTGCGGTGGCGCTGGGGAACTGGGGTTCGCCCGAGGCCGTCCCCGCGCTCGCCGTCGCGCTGAACGACGAGGAGCCGCTGGTGCGCGGGCACGCGGCGTGGGCGCTGGGCCGCATCGGCACGGAGGCCGCGCGGCAGGCGCTGCGGGGGAGGGCGGAGGTGGAGGAGGATGGGTGGGTGCGGGAGGAGATCGAGGCGGCCGCTGGCGAGAACAGAAATGAACGACAATTCCCGCCATCGGCCGGCGAATAAGCCGGGCTAAAGCGCACTCGCGCTCAATGTCGAGAAAACAAAGCGTGGGCGCCCCCGTGGCGCCCACGCTTTTCACATCCGGCGATGCAGTTTGCCGGGGTCGCGACGGCCGCGGCTCAGATCCGTTCCGCAGCGGTCAGCCCCGGCGTTCGGCCATGGGGGCTTTGCGGTGCATCGCGCGTGCCGGGAGCAGGTAGTCGATGAGGGCGCGGAGGGCGGGGGAGGCCTGCCGACGAGCGGGATAGTACAGGTAGTAGCCGGGGAACGGCGGGCAGAAATCCTCCAGCACGGCCACGACTTCCCCGCGATCGATGTAGGGCTGCACTCCGTCCCCCATCCCGATGGTCAGCCCGAGCCCCGCGGTCACGAGCCGCATCATCAGCGAAAAATCGTTGGCGATCACCCGGCCCGGCACCGAGACGGAGAAGTCCTGGCCGCCTGGCTCCGTGAACTCCCAGCGGTAGGGCGGGGCATCCGGCCCCGGCCGCCATCGGATGCACGCATGTTCAGCCAGGTCGCGCGGATGCTGCGGCCGGGGGTGCGTCGCGAAGTACGACGGCGATCCCACCACCACCATCCGCTGCGGGCCGGACGCCGCGACGGCGATCATGTCCTGTTCGATGACCTCGCCCAGCCGAATGCCCGCGTCGTAGCCGGCGGCCACGATGTCGCTCCAGGTTTCGTCGACGATGATGTCCAGATGAACGTCGCGGTACGCCTGCAGGAACCCGGGGATCGCGGGTCCGCGCAGGAACCCGTCCGCGCCCGCGGCGATGTTCAGCCGGATCGTGCCGCGGGGCTCATCCGCCAGCTCCCCCACCTCCTCCGCCGCGGCCTGCAGTGCATCCAGCGCCTGGCGCGACGCCGCGTAGAACGTGTCCCCCGCCTCGGTCAGCCGCACGCTCCGGGTGGTCCGCAGGAGCAGGGTTACGCCAAGCCGCTGCTCCAGCTGCCGTAACGTCTTGCTCAGCGCCGTCCCGCTCACCCCCAGCCGCCGTCCCGCCGCGCGGAATCCCCCCGCGTCCACCACCGCCACGAACTCCGGCACGCCGTCCGTTACATCCACCATTGCGAACCTGCAGGCATCAGGGTGCGAACCGCTGTCCGGTTTATCGGCTGCAATCTTTCTCCTAGCTTCATCCTCCGAAAGGGCGATCGCCGGGCCGCGCGTGATTCTGATCCAGGGCCCGTCACCACGAAGGGGATCCGCAACACTCCGAGCAGAGGGATGATATGAGCAACAGCATCGAAGCGAAGGTCGTCGTGATCACGGGTGCCAGCAGCGGGATGGGAGAGGCGGCTGCCCGCCACCTTTCCGCGCAGGGCGCCACCGTCGTGCTGGGCGCGCGCCGGAGGGAGCGCCTCCAGGCATTGGTGGAGGAGATCACGTCCGCCGGAGGAAAGGCGCTCGCCGTGGAGACCGACGTCACGGACCGCGGACAGGTACGGCGCCTGGTGGATACGGCCGTGGAGGCGTACGGCCGGATCGACGTTCTCATCAACAACGCCGGCGTGATGCCGCTCTCGCCCCTGGAGCGCCTCAAGGTCGACGAATGGGACCGGATGATCGACGTCAACCTCAAGGGCGTGCTTTATGGCATCGCCGCGGCGCTCCCTCACATGAAGGAGCAGAAGTCGGGGCACATCATCAACCTCTCGTCCGTGGCGGGCCACAAGCTCTTTGGCGGCTCCGCCGTCTACTCTGCGACGAAGTTCGGCGTGCGCGCCCTGTCGGAAGGGCTTCGGCAGGAAGTGAAGCCCTACAACATCCGCACGACGATCATCTCGCCCGGTGCGGTCAAGACGGAGCTTCTCGACCACATCACCGAGTCGGACATCCAGAAGGCGAACCAGGACTACGTCGGGGGGGTCGGCGTACCGGCCGATTCCTTTGCGAGAGTCGTCGCGTTCGCGATCAGCCAGCCAGATGAACTGGACATCAACGAGATCCTGTTCCGTCCCACGAGCCAGGAGCTCTAAAGGTCCCGCATCCAGGGAGGGATTTCGATGTCAGTGCAGATCACGACGATGGATGTCGACGGTGTGCCCGGCGCGCGCGCAGGGGCGGGGCAGGCGCACGCGTGGGGCGCCGTGTTCGCCATGACCCTGTGCGTGGCCACGCTGATCGCGTCCGAGTTCATGCCCGTGAGCCTGCTGACGCCGATCGCCGCCGGCCTGCGCGTGACGGAGGGCGGCGCGGGGCAGGCCATCGCCGTTTCGGGGATCTTCGCCGTCCTGACGAGCCTCGGCATCTCGACGGCGACCCGCGGGATCGACCGGCGCCGCGTGCTGCTGTGGCTGGCCGTGCTGATGCTGGTGTCGGGCGCGATGGTGGCGCTCGCGCCCAACGCCGCCGTCTTCATGGCCGGGCGCGCGCTGCTCGGCGTCGTCATCGGCGGATTCTGGTCGATGTCGGCCGCCACCGTCATGCGCCTGGTGCCGGAGGCGGAGGTGCCGCGCGCGCTGGGGCTGCTGAACGGCGGCAACGCGCTGGCGACGACCATCGCCGCGCCGCTGGGGAGCTTCCTGGGCCAATACGTCGGGTGGCGCGGCGCCTTCTTCGCCGTGGTGCCGCTCGCGGCGCTCACCCTCGGCTGGCTGTGGACGAGCCTGCCCTCCATGCCGTCGGATCGCGGGCCGGGCGGCGGCACCGTCTTCCGCGTTCTTCGCCGGCGGCAGGTGCCGATGGGGATGGCGGCGATCACGCTGTTTTTCCTGGGGCAGTTCGCCCTGTTCACGTACCTGCGCCCCTTCCTGGAGACGGTCACGCAGGTCAGCGTGTCGACGCTCTCGCTCCTGCTGCTGGTCACCGGGGTCGCGGGACTGTTCGGCACCTGGCTGATCGGGCGCATGCTGCGGACGCGGCTCCACAGCCTGCTCATCGCCATGCCGCTCGCGATGGCCGCCATCGCCCTGGCGCTCACCGCTTTCGGCTCGTCTCCGATGATCGTCGCGGTTCTGCTCGCCGGCTGGGGCCTGATCGGCACGGCCGCGCCGGTCGCGTGGTGGACGTGGCTGAGCAGGGTGCTCCCGGAGGATGCGGAAGCCGGCGGCGGGCTCATGGTGGCCGTCGTCCAGCTGGCCATCGCCCTGGGCGCGACGGCGGGCGGCTTCATTTACGACGGCAGCGGATACGAGAGCACCTTCGCGGTCGCCGCGGCCGCGCTCTGTGCGTCGGCGCTCCTCACGGCGATGGGCTGGCGCGCGGCGCGAGCGAAGTAGAAGACCGGCACCGATTCCCGGAATCGTCTTTCCCGCGTAACTGCAAGAGGAGAGTCAAGATGAACGCGATACTGAGTGCCGCCGGTCGGGCGGTGATGAACGGATCCACCGGCCGAAGTGCCGGCCGGCGCCTGCTGCTTCGGCTTGCGGGCACCGGCGCCGTCGTCCTGTGCGCGTTCGCCGCAACGGGAAGTACCGCGTCGGCGCAGAGCACGCTCGCGTGGGACCAAGACGTTCGGTCGTCCGCGGGATCCGGGCGCCTCGGCAGCTGAATAGCGTCCAACGTGTCCGCCGGTTGGCCAGCACCGCTCTCGCGCTCATCCGCGACCTGCTGGGGGCTTTCACGAGTCCGATACGCCACGCCGAGGATCTACCATCGACCGCCTGGACGGGGCCTTATCTCTCGGCCGGCGCCTTCTGCTCATTCAGCCCGTACACCCGGCCGTCCGGTCCGCGGAAGTGGCGGAAGGCGTACCCCATCTCCGGGAAGCGGTTGATCTGGCCGAGCAGCTCGCCGCCGACGGCCTCCACCGCATGGGACGCGGCCTCGATGTCGTCCACGCGGAAGCCGAACGCGACGCCGCCTTCATTGTAGCCGAAGGGCGGCAGGGCCTCCGGCAGGTACAGCTCCAGAATGGTGCCATTGGGCATCGAGAACACGCTGACGCCCGGCATCTCCATCATGGGGGTGAGACCGAGCGTCTCGGCCGCCAGCTTCTTCATCGCCGCGAACTTCCTTTCATCGCCGAGTGTGACGGCGTGCCAGGTGATGCCTTCCACTTGCATGGTCGTTCTTCCTTTGCGGAGTGCTGGATGAGGATCGGCGCATCAGCGCGACCCGCGTGAGTAGTGGGCGGTGGCACTGGCCGCCTCACGAGGGAAGCTGGCCAGTGCATCGGAACCCTGAGTGGTCGCGGCCTTCAGGCACGCACGGCGGGGGTCACTGCCCGCGTGGAGTACGCTGAGGCTCCTGTCAGGCGACCGAGATCCAGACCGGCGCGATTCCGGTCCCGCGGCCGGCCATGTATCCAAAGTGGATGTTGAGCATCGCCAGCGGCTCCAGGTACCGCGCGTTCGAGAGCGGACCGGCGTCCACGGCCTCGAACCCGGCGCTCTCGATGAGGCCGCGCACCGCCTCCTTCGCCGCTTCGTCGTCGCCGGCGTAGAACACCTGGGGCCTCGCGGCGCCCGGCTCGGAGCCGAGCACCTGCGCGAAAATGGTGTTGAAGGCCTTCACGACCCGCGCTCCCGGCACCGCCTCCTGGATCTCCTCGGCCGCCGAAAGTGTTGAGGCCGACCAGCAGGCCCGAGAAGTCCGGCTTGCCCGGGTTGCTGATGTCGATCACCGTCTTGCCGCTCACGTCGCCCGCGCCGCGCAGCGCCTCGGCGGCCGCGGTGTACGGTGTGGCGAGGATGAGCAGGTCGGCACCCGCGGCGATCTGGCCCGGAGGCACCGCGCGCACGCTGCCGCCCGCGTTGGAGGCCGCCTGCTCGGCGTGCGAGAGGTCCTGTGCCGTGATGCTGACCTGGTGGCCGGCGGCCGCGAGGCGCTTCGCGAAGGCGGAGCCCATGTTGCCCGCGCCGATGATCCCGATCTTCATGTCGTGCCTCTTTCTAGTGTGAGTTGATTACGCGCTTACGCGTCCCTGAAGTCAGGCGGCGAGCCGGAGCCGGTTGCCCGCGGGGTCCGGCACCCACGCTCCGGCCGCATCACGCTCAGCGTCCGGAACCCGCGCCAGCACCGCCTCCAGGCGGGCGGCGGAGTCGAGCCGGATCGTGTAGTGCCGCAGGCCGGCCGTCCCCGCGGGCTGCCGCGGCGCACCCACCCCCTGCCACGTGTTCAGCGCGAGCCGGTGCGGAAACCGGCCGCCGGCCTGGAAGTCCGCCATCCCCAACGCCGGTGCGTACATGTGGTCGGTGAAGCCGAGCACCTCGCCGTAGAACCGGTGCGACGCGTAGATGTCGCCCACGTGGAAGTGGATGTGGCCCACCCTGGTCCCGGACGGCACCGGACGGTCGTAGTCCGTGTCCGGCAGCCGCCGCAGGAGCCCTTCTACGTCCAGCGGATCCCGCCCGCTGCGCTCCCGACCCTCGGAATCGATGACCACGGGACGGTTGCCGACCATCCCCATGGAGCGCATGCGCTCCGGCGTTTCCAGCGTCAGCTCCAGGCCGATCCCGTCTGGGTCGTCCAGGTAGATCGCCCTGGACATCACGTGGTCGGTAGGGGCGATGGGCCACCGGCGCTTGATCAGCCGGGCGAGCACGCGCGCGAACTCCGGCTCATCGGGCAGGTGGATCGCGACGTGGTACAGCCCGCTGAAGCCTCGCCGGGGCCGGCTCGTGGCGCCCGGATGAAGCACGAGCAGCGTTTCGTCCGCGGTGCCCAGTTCCAGCGCGGTCTCGTCCCGGCCCCGCAGGTGCAGGCCGACAACGTCCTTCCAGAATGTCAGGGATCGCTCGGCGTCGATGACGTCCAGGTGCACCGCGCCGAAGGTCATGAAGTCGGCGGGATCGGTGCGGACGATATCGGGCGCCCGCGTTTCCCGCGAATACCCAGTCGGTGCGTTGCTCATGGCCGGATTCTCCGTGACCAGGTGAACGTGAACTGCGTTTCAGCCGCGCGGCGTGATGGGCGCGGCCTTGCTCCGGCCCCAGGCCACGAAGGCCGCGAGCGCGCCCAGCACCAGATTCACCGGGATCATCCCGAACTCGCCGCGCGAGGCGTGCGTGACCGACGCCAGCAGCATCACCACCACCAGGCCGAGCGCGGCGAGCGCCGTCAGCC
Source organism: Longimicrobium sp. (assembly GCA_036387335.1). Classification (NCBI taxonomy): domain Bacteria; kingdom Pseudomonadati; phylum Gemmatimonadota; class Longimicrobiia; order Longimicrobiales; family Longimicrobiaceae; genus Longimicrobium; species Longimicrobium sp. Next base: position 33,066 of record DASVTZ010000029.1, on the reverse strand, counting down.
GCGGCTGAACGCGGGTCAGCGCCGGTAGGATCAGGCCCACCGCGCCCGCCAGCTCGGCGATGCCGATGAAGCGGACGAGGGCAGCCGGCACGCTGCCCACCCATGCCATCTGCGTCGCGAGATCGGCCAGGGGCTGCGTCAGCTTCATCAGCCCGGTCATCGCGAAGGCAATCGCCAGAAGGATCTGCACGACCCAGAGCGTCACGTTCAGGGCGCGGCGGGACTGCGGGGCGGGGCGGGCGGAAGCGGTGGTGGTCATGGCGGATTCTCCTGTACCTGTTGAAACGTGGTTTGTTGTAACAGCTTCCTGTCCGGCGAAAGCCTCCGTGCGCGGAGGCGTGGTGCTCAGGTCCTGACGGCGCTCTCGGGTTCGTCTACGAGCTCGAGCAGCGAACGCAGAGTGGCGAGCTGTCCAGGCGAGAAGCGCCGAAACTGCTCCCGGTGCAGGGCGTCGACCGCCGGCGTGGCCTCCAGCAGCATCTCCCGCCCGGTGTCGGTGAGCCTGGCCCTCACGAAGCGGCGCTGCTTGGGGTCACGCTCCCGCACCAGCAGCCCCGCCTCGGCCATGCGGTCGAGCAGGCGCGTCATGTCGGGCACGGGGGAGAGCAGGCGGCTGCCGATCTCGGTCCCGGAGAGCCCCTCGGCGCCTGCGCCGTTCAGGATGCGGAGCACGTTGTACTGCGTGGGCGTCAGGCCGTATGGCTTCAGCAGCTGTTCCATCCGGTATATGCCGCGAACGACCACGCGCCCCATTGCGACTGCGGCCCTTTGTTCAGGCGACACCGGCAGCGATACTGCGCCCTTCGCTTGATCACTCATGTCTGAACGATAGTTGTTATAACATTTCCTGTCAACCCTCACCCTTCTGATTACGAGTGGGATCCCGCTGTACACCGCTACATAGCCCGGTCGCAGGGCGCCCGTAGAGGTAACGTGATGAGGATGCCTGCTGCCGAGGCAACTCAAACAAGATGTCCGCTGCCGGCGCGCGCCGAGCGGACTGGCACCGGCTACCGGGGCGACTGACGGGTGGCGGAGCTCGCGCCGCGCCGTGGGCCGGCTCCGAGTGCTTTGTCTCGCGCGGCGTTCATGCGTTTGGTGAGCGCTTTGACGCTCTCGCCGTACCCGCCCATGAGGATGTCGAACTTCGCCGTCCTGCCCCCGTCTCCCCGGACCCAGAAGCCGACGGCGTCCGCCGCCTCGCTTTCCTCGCGTACCATGAACCCGCCCACATCGGCCCAGCGGTGCTCGATGGTGCGCCAGAACGCGAGCTTCTCGCGGAAGCCGTCCGGGCGGATCTCAAGGCGGGCGCGCAGGGAGAGGTGGGCGAACACGGCCAGCACCAGGGTCGCCACTCCGAACCCGGGCGCGAGGTGCTCGGTGCCGTCCTCCATCATCATCATCGTCATGGGGATGCCCATCCCAAGGGCCATCCAGAGGAAGGGGTTCTTCCACCACACGGACTTGAGGACGACGACCTCACCGTCCTCTGGAGGAGTCGCGTCCATCATTCGCGGCCGACGGTGATGCGCACCTCGTCTGCCTCGCCGGTCGGGGCGGGGGCGCGGATGGTGTGGGGCCCGGGCGCGAGGGGCCAGCGCGCGTCCCGCACCTCGTGGCCCGCGGCCGGACCCGTGCTGGAGCGCGAGCTCGCGTCGCGCGCGGGACTGGATGGTTCGGGCGCAACACCATGCTCATCCAGCCGCGCCGCGGATCGTACTTCTTCCTCGGCGTGCTGCTGCTGGACGTGGAGCTGGTGTACGACGCGCCGTTCGCGCGCGACCACTGCGGATCGTGCTCGCGCTGCCTGAGCGCCTGCCCGACCGGCGCGCTGCTCGGGCGCGACGAGACGGGCGCCCCGCGCATGGACGCGCGGCGCTGCATCTCATACCTCACCATCGAGCTGCGCGGCCCCATCCCCCGCGACCTCCGCCCCCTCATCGGCAACCGCATCTACGGCTGCGACATCTGCCAGGAGGTCTGCCCCTGGAACAGCTTCGCCGAGCCCGCGCACGACCCCGCCTTCATCCCGCGCGGGGGTATGGACGGGCCGTCGCTGATCGAGTGGATGGGGATGACCCAGAAGGAGTTCAGCGCGCGCTTCAAGGGCTCCGCCGTGAAGCGGACGAAGCGTCGCGGGCTGCTGCGGAACGTGGCGGTCGCGTTGGGGAACTGGGGGTCGCCTGACGCCGTTCCCGCGCTCGCCGTCGCGCTGAACGACGAGGAGCCGCTGGTGCGTGGGCACGCGGCGTGGGCGCTGGGGCGCATCGGCACGGAGGCGGCGCGGCAGGCTCTGCGGGGGAGGGAGGAGGTGGAGGAGGACGCGTGGGTCCTTTCCGAGATTGAGGCGGGCGGTCGTCGACTGGTTGCCGAGCGGGTTAGTCAGATCCGGATGAAGGATTTCTGCAGGTAAGGCTTTAGCAGGCGCAGAAATGGGCAAATGAAGGGGTTGGCTGCGGGTACCCACGACGGTCACGTCACTGGTCAGCCGAGCATCTGCGAGCTGCGCGCAGGCGTTCCCGGGTTCCTAGATCAGTCTTGCCCGAACGGTCGTAGATATCCGCCCGGGCTTGTCTTGCCCGGGGTAGGTACGCGGCGTCAGCCCCGGCTAACTCCCCCAGAGTGGCATACCACCCCAGCGCCTCGGCCGGGTGCCCGGTTTCACGCAGCAGCTCGGCGCGCAGGAACCGCTCATGCGCGTGCGCGGCAAAGTGCACCGGCCCGTAGTCACGCGACCAGTCGAGTGGCTCACGCGCGAGTGCGGCGAGGGCTTTGTCCGGCTGCCCACGAGCCCGGAGGAGGTGCGCCTCCACCCCGGCCGCCAGTGCGCGTCCATACCGTCGTGCGGCAACCGACCCGCGGCTCTCGCGGAGTGCCTGCACGGCTCTCCCTGCCGCGGCGGCGTCATCGAGACGCACCGACAGGAGCCCCGAAACGTAGATTCGCACCAGCTCCCGCGCTCCCGGCGGGAATTCAACAAAGGGGGGGCTGGACTCGGCGCCTGCACGTGCGTCGGACCAACGCGCGAGCGTGTCGCGCAGGGCGAGAAGCGTAGCGCGGTCGGCACGTGCCCACGGGAGCGTGGAGTACAGGCCGTGCAACTCGGCGGCCCGGAGCGGCGCGAACACGGAAGCGTGCGCCAGCTCGCGCGTAGCCTCAGGCCAGCGCGCGCATCCCGCAGCCAGGTCGGCACGAGTCAAGTGCCCCCACGCGCGAATCTCGGGAGCCCGGTCCGGCTCCAGCAGGGCTCCGGCAAGCGCGCGCGCGCTGGGCGCGCCGCCGTACACCGCGGCCCACCAGACAAACATGATGGCATGTACGTCTCCCGCCCCGCGAACCCGAGCTACCGCGGAGTCGCGCCCACGCCCGGGGCGCCCGGCAGCCTCCAGCGCATCCAGCCACGCCAGGAGCGACGTGTCGGGGCCGTCACTGCGTGCATGTGCGCGAAGCCGTTGGAGTGCCGCGGAGTCGCCCTCCAGCAGGTAGACTTTCGCGAGGTGGTCGGTGGCCTCTCGTCGGGTGGGCGCACTCGCGAGCGACCGCTCCAGCCCGCCCCGGGCCTCCGCGGCTGACCGGCCGCGGAACGGGTTGTTGTGGAAGAGGAGGTCCGCCAGTTGGAAAGTCGCTTCGAGATCGTCCGGGTAAAGGTGCAGCAGGCGGTGATACGCGGCTTCCGCGCTCGCCACGTCACCGCCGAGACGCGCGTTCCACGCGTGCACGCGGATCTGATCCCGCGCGGATAGCCGGCCCCGGTGCCTTACCGCGGCCTCCGCCGCGTCGTGCATCAGGGAGGTATGTCCAGCCGAGGTGGAGGCCTGGCTCAGGCGGTAGTACGCGAGCGCAAAAGTCGTATCCTCCGAGACCGCGCGCTGGTACGCCTCTACTGCCTTCACGGCGTCTCCCGTCCGGAGCAGCGACTCGCCCTCGAGGTACGCCTTGAGGGCGCCGAGCGAATCCGTCATTTCCGCGGCCGCGTGGGTCAGCTGCTCGCCTCTCCCTCGAAACTGGTCGGCGATCAGGCGCGCGGAGAGCTCGTCGGCGATTCGGAAAAACCGATCGGGACTCCCCTCCGCGTCCGCACGGGCGAGTACCCGACCGCTCCGCGCGTCCCACAGCGCGAGGCCGCGCGGACTCGTTTGCCGACGCGCGTTATGCTCCCAGTCACGTAGGCGGATGCCCCCGCACGCTGTGACCACGCGGCCGGCTTCAGAAGGGCGGTGTCCTGACGGCCACCAGGAGCCGCGCATCCACGCTGCGCCATGGTCCGGCCCCGTCGAGCCCACGCACCACCAGCTCCCGCAGTGCGTCTCCGCGGTACGCGTGGGCCGAGTCCCCGGAGAAGCGCGGCGTGAACACCACGACCCGCCGTGACTGGTCAGACTCGAACCCAGCGAAGGCAGGGGCGCGTGTAGCCGGCCCTGGCGGCGCGCCAGGCCAGAGGAGGTACGCGAGAGCGATGGCTACAGACGCGACGACCCCCCGACTCGCCGCACCCAGCCCGGTGCGTGGACGGGCTGGAGTGGCCAGAGCGCGGAGCAGGTCGGACCGCAGCGCATCGGCATCGGGGTACCGAGCCGACGGGTCGGCGGCGAGGCACCGAGAGACCACTGCGCCGACCACGCGCAGTTCAGTCATGCTGAAGAGAGGGTTGTTGCCCTGCTCTGGAGGCCACTCGCGGGACGAGAGATCTGGACGCGTGCCCGTGAGCAGTTCGTGCAAGATGACGCCCAGGGAGTACACGTCGGCCGTCGGCCCGGCAGGCTCGCCGCGCAGCTGCTCCGGTGCGGCGTACGCCGGGGTAGCCAGCGGCATCCGGGGCCCCCCAGAGGATGGTGCGGCGCCCGGAAGACTCGCTAGGCCGAAGTCGAGCACCTTGGGCTCGCCTCCAGCGTCTACCAGGACATTGGCCGGCTTTAGGTCGTGGTGAACCACTGCATGGGCGTGAGCGTACGCCACCGCTTCGCAGACGCGGACTAACAGATGCGCGCGCGAGGTGACGGAGAGTCCGCGCGCGTCGCACCAGCGGTCGATCGGGAGCCCGTCTACGAACTCCATCACCAGGTACGGGATTCCTCCGTCATCTACGCCCGCATCCAGGAGCCGCGCGATTCCCGGATGGCGGAGCTGCGCCAGGATCCGGCGCTCCGAGTAGAACCTTGCCTCGGCACTTGGCTCTGGATAAGGCCGCTTGATGGCTACCCATAGATCGATGTCTTCGCGCCGGGCCAGATGGACGGTGCCCATGCCACCGGCGCCTATCAGGCGCGTTAGCTCGTAGGGGCCGATGCGGCCCGGTGCGCGGGACGGCGGTTCCAGGGCAGGGAAGATCTCTCCCGACGGATGCTCGGCGTGGCGCAGAAGGTCGGCCACCTGGCGCGCGAGTTCAGCGTCACCCGCGCGGAGTCGCTCGAGGGCTGCGTGCCGGTCACCCGGCGGGAGTTCGGCGAGCGCGGCGAACGCCGCCTCCAAACGGTCGGTGCCCACGCTAAACGCTATCCACACGGAGCTCGCGGTGCAGCCACGCCTTTGCGAACTCCCAGCGGCGTCGCACCGTGGCCGAAGACACGCCGAGCACAATAGCGATCTCGTCGGTGGTCAGTCCCTCGAAGTAGCGGTACTCCACCGTGCGGCACGCGTCTGGACTGACTTGTTGGAGGCGCCTCAACGCTTCGTCGAGAGCAATCAGGCGCTCGTCGCGCTCCTCGCACGCCAGTTGAGCGGCTTCCAACGGGAGGGGAACGGCGCCGCGGCCACGCTTCGCCGCCAGGCGCGCGCGCGTGGTCCACGAGGACCGCCCGCATGGCCCCCGCCGCTATCCCGAACAGGCACGCGCGGCTCGCGGTGCCACTCGGGTGGGCCGCCGCGAGTCTGGGATATGCTTCGTGTACAAGGGACCGCGAGTCGAGCGTATGGCCTTCGTGCTCGCGGGCGAGCTGGCCCCGCGCCAGTTGCCGGAGTTCGTCGTAGACGTGCGGCAGGAGGCGGTCCAGCGCTCCACGTTCACCCGAGATCCAGGCGCGAACCAGGCGGGTCACTTCGCCCGCCGGGCCGGCAGAGGAGGAGGTTGGTGGGCGAACCGAATCGGCAGAGTGCATGGGCTCAATCGCGGTGAGGTGTCCAGCCCGAAGATAAGGTGTGCCCGCACCCCATGAAAGCAAAAAATGCCACCGGCGGACCGTGGTGCACATCGGATGAGCACTTCTCCGGTGAAACTTCGCACGATGATGTGTAGGGCACGGCTCCCATTCCTAAACGGAGGCAGAGACATGAAGCGAAGCACCCGCATCGTCGCACCCCTGGCGGCGCTCCTCTGCGCGCTCGGCTCGCACCGCCCCGCCGAGTCGCAGGCTAGGGGTGCGCCCACCCAGAGCTACATCGACTGGGACCGGATCAACAGGTGGCATGCCGCCAACCAGCAGTGGTGGAACTCGCTTACCCCGCGGCAGCAGGGACTCGAACGCGCCATCTCGGCCGTCATTCGTGCGCACACCGCGCGCACCGGAGAGTACTACGTCGCCGTGACCCCGGAGAACGTGGGCACCATGATGCGGGTGATCGGTGCGACCCAGGCGGAGGAGGGCTGGGTGACCAGCCGCATGCGGAGCCACGCGGTGACCGGCCAGGGGAAACAACGGGTAGACGAGTTCCTGCAGATGGTCCGGCGTGATCCGCGATGGTACCTCCCCCCCACTTGCGGGGCCCTCAGTGACCGCCCGCGGCGCGGTGCGCGTGCGTGCGCTCACGGCCCGTTCCGTCCGCGTGCTGGCGCTCCTGCTGGTGGCGGGCGGACTTGGCGGGTGTCCGGGCGATAGCACCGGACCCGGCGGCGGCACTGACCCTGGCCCCGGCGCGGGGGGCGGGGGAGTGCCACCGGCACCCCCGCCAGCGGCTTCCGGCCCCATTCCGCAGCGGGGAACCGTGTACGACGTGCAGCTGGAGGGTGTGACCTACGCGGGCAACACCGCGTTCCCCGCGCAGGAAACGCAGTACCAGCCGATCGAGCAGTTCAATCGTACTGCGGCGCTCGTGGTGGTCCCCACCACCCAGTCGGCTTCCGGCGGCCTGGCCAACGGGGCGAACCCGCGCGATATCGCTCTCTGGAGGCCCGTCGAGGGGCGAGGCGGGGGTGATCTGGTTCGCGACCAACACCAACCTGTTCTCGTACGTGGGGGGCTCCGTCCCCCAGCAAGCCGCTGCACTGGACATCGCGTACGTCTCCGCGGACGAGCAGGGGGGCGTGCTCGACGTGCAGGTGGACGACCGGTTCGCGGGGATGCCGGTGGCGCGCACCAGTCAGCTGAACTTCTTCGTCTGGCGAACGGGGCTCACGGCGGGCCCCAAACAGATCGTCGCGGGGAGGATGACGCTGCAGTTCACGGGGGCTGGCGCCGCGGTAAGTGGGCAGCTCACGATGGTCGGCGGCGGGTACGTGGAACCGGGCGCTTATGCGGTTGTCGCGCGGCTCACCGGGCGGCGGCGTTGATCCGCCGCAACGGGGGAGAGGCATTTAACCACGCTCCCTCGCAATCTCAGTCATACGAGGCAGAGGACTAAGATGGCGGAGCCGGAGATTTCGGCTCCGCCCCTACCCGGTGGTTCCGCACTGGTCCGGCGGGTGGGCGGTCCAGGAAAGACCAGCGCTCCGCCAGGACCCGCCACTCCCGTCGAGAGTCAGCGAATTCCACAACTCCCGGTAAGCCCCGCCCCCGAGCGTAGCGCTCGCCGTAGCGCTGAACGACGACGAGCCGCTGGTGCGCGGGCACGCGGCGTGGGCACTTGGGCGCATCGGCACGGAGGCGGCGCGGCAGGCGTTGCGGGGGAGGCATGAGGTCGAGGCGGACGCGTGGGTGCGGGAGGAATCGGGGGCGGCGTTCGCGGAACGGCGTTCGGCAAGCTTCGCCCGATTGGGCGTCACCTAGTCTGGGTACGCTGGAGGGGCGTTCAGCGCCGTCGCCAGCGCAACCATGTCCAACCGGCCATGGCCAAGATCCGCCGAATGCCCGTCCGGTGGCACGGTGTACTCCGCTACCGACTTCTTCAGGAGCGCTCGTGTCTCGCCGACCGTCAAGCTCGGCTTGCATCGCCGCGCCAGCCAGACTGCCGCCGTGACGAACGGAGCGGCGTAGGACGTGCCCGTGAGAGCGCTGTAGAGCTTCTTACCGTCTACGGTCCAGATCAGCTCCCCCGGCGCGGAGATCCACATGTGATCTCCGCGGGTGGAGACGGCGGCAGGGCTATCGGATGCGTTGGTGCCGCCGACCGCCACGACGCCGGTGTGCAACGCCGGGTATTCGGGTATTCCCCCTTTGCCGCGGTTTCCGATCGCGGCCACCAGCACGACGCCGCGGGCCAGGCAAGCGGCCACTTCGCGCGCCTCGGTAAAGTCCCCGGCGGTGCCGCCGATGCTGAGGTTCACGACGGACACCTTCGTGCAGTCGAGCGCGCCGAGCGCGCGGTAATACGCGCAGTAGTCAAAGCAGCCGTCAGCCTTCCAGACGTTGTACAGGAACAGATTCGCCGAGCAGCACCCCTTGAGCTCTTCCTCCCGGGGGCTATCCCGGATTGCGCTGATGATCCCCGCCACCGATCCTGCGTGGGGGGACCTCATGCCGCCGCTTCCAGGGGGATGTACCACCGTGATCCGCCCACGGAGTTCTTTGTGTCCCTCATCCCGTCCCTGGTCTACGATGGCGATGCCGCGCTCGCTCATCCCGACATCGAGGATGTCCCAGACTTCCGGAAAGCGGCACCTGCGCACCCCCCAGTCGGACGATACGTTCCCGCCACCGGTGTGGCGCCGCTGATCTCTCAGTGGGTACCTGAGGGCCGGACGATGTACGTACGCGATACGCGGGTCATCTGCCAACGCATTCTCCAGCCACGGGACTACTTCATCGGAGGGGACACGCAGGACGTATATCACTCCCAGCATCACATCGTCGAACGAGCCCGAGGCGGGAACCCCGAGTTCCCATTGCGCTCGGTGGTGGACGACTTTCGCCCGCTCCGGGTGAAGAAGCGACAGCGAAGCGCCGTGGATCCCAGATGTCCCCAGGTATTCCCATACAGCCCCCAGGCCGCCCTCTGGCGCGATCCCCCCTTCAATGCTCGCAGCCGCGTCGCTTGCCACCTGTCCGTCGCGCAGCGCGAAGACCAGCGCGTCTTTCACGCACTCGTCCACGGAGACAGAACGGGACGCGGCAGGGCGTAAGCGATCTCTTCCACACATCGAAGAACCATAGTTGGGGTGAGAGGTCGTTTGGGGACCGCGGCGGATCGCCGCCGCCGGCCGCCCTTTTCGCGGGTCAGAGAGTGGTCACGGTGATCCTTGTACCGATGCAGTTCTCTCCCCCCAAGCCCGCGTTGGCCGGCCGAATGGGTACGGGGAACCGCGTGTCGGCCGGCAGCAGCGTCTGCGCCGCTCGCCCGTCAGTAGTCTCCAAAAGGCGATAGAGCCACTTGAAGTCGCGGTCGATGTCTGCGGCCTCGGCCTTTCCCAGCTCCGGCCACTCGAGCGGGTTGTCGGCGCACAGATTTCCGATCTTGAGTACGATGACGTCGTTGCCCCCCATGTCCTTCACCGGCTTCAGGGTGATCTTCTGCGTCGGCGTGCCGTCGAACCTCGTGAGCGTCAGGGTCAGGTGGTCCGCATCCGTCACCTCACGCGTCCAGATGACCTTCCGGGCGAACCTGCCCCGGTACCTGGCCGCCCCTCCCGGATTGAACGCGCGAAGGAACTCGAAGTCGGACGTATTTCCGCCGTCAAGGTCTCCTCCGCTGAAGACGGTGCGCATGACCAGGGGTGGGTTGTTGCCCGACAACAAGCCTTCGATTGGTTTCAGCAGCGACTTCTCCCCATGGCCGCACTCGTTCTCAGGCAGGAGTTGCCCGTACACCGCGGCGGGCGCGATCCGCTCCATGGCAGGCAGCTTCGTGTCGATGGTCATCGGCGCGTCCACGCTGGAAAGGCCGAAGTCAAGCGTTTCGCGCACAAAGCGGTGTACCACTTCGTAGTGGGGGCCGGATACCGGATCAGTGCCCGGGGAAAAGCCGCCCCCCAAGCTCGCCAGGTCATATCGGAGGTAGCCGACGTGGGGGGCTCCGGGCTCGGGATCTCCGTCGGGATGCTGCGGTGGCAAACCATTCGCGCGGCAGTCCGGCTGCACTACCGCCACCCGCGTACAGTCCTCCTTCAGCAGGAACAGGCACAGCCCCGTAAATGAAACTTCGAGTGTGAACGCCATGAGAGCCTCTCGTGTGGATGTGAAGGGGTATGGCAACGTTAAGGTCCCGTGTAGATGAACGCCGCCCAGCCTGCTGGCGCTCTCGCGTCGTGCGCTTCGGACCGCAGCGCCTGCAACTGGGCCAGGCGAAGCGCCGCCGCCGCCGGAGCGCCGCCGCGGAGCCGGCGGTGAAACTCCACCAGCAGCGGCGTGGTCGCGTCGTCGCGGACATCCCACAACGTGCTGACGGTGGCCGGCGCGCCCGCGTGAAGAAAGCTGTACGCCAGCCCTGCGGTGGCGCCCGCCCGGCTGGGCCGCGGCCCCAGGGTGCTGCACGCGGAGAGGACTACCACCTGCACATTAGATAGGCGCAGTCCGCTGATTTCGCGCGCGGTCAGCGTTCCGTCTGCGCCCGCGCCATCTGGCGCGACGGCGAGGTAGGAGGAGCCGGGCTGATCACTATTGAAGACCGCGTGGCCGGCGAAATGAAACACGCTGTGGGCTGGAAGCAGCTGGAGCAACGTTTCGCGGCCAGCGTCACGGCCGGTGAGCAGGCGCCGTTCGGCGTACAGCGCCGCCACTTTCTCCGCCTCTTGCAGGGCACCGGGCAGGTCACCGAGCCGTGAGCTGGACCTGGTGTCGAGCGCCGGATTACCAATGACGAGCGCCGAGCGGGCGCCCGAATGCCGCGAAATCCGCGAACGAGCCAAGGTGTAGAACGTGACGCTCGGTACCGTCGTCAGCTCGTAGTCCTCCACGATGTAGCGTCCGGCCCGCCGATCCCACAGCGCGGCGAACGGCACCTGATAGAGTTCCCGATCCGGCACGATCACCAGCCGGTGCACACCCTTCATCTCCTCCCGCACCGGGCCGAGCAGCAGGTCGAAGAGCTGGGCTCGCGCCGCCGAGCCCCCCGCGTCCGGTTCACGCGCGTCCTCGGTGAACCGTGCGATCAGTGCACCGATGGAGTCCCGGCGCAGCGGAAGTGCATGGTGTCGCAGGCCGTTACGCGAGAACGTCCAGATTGACAGCTGTTCGTTCAGCAGGGCATAGTCGATGAAAAGGGCATCGTCGGGAAGCGTCTCCGCAATTGCGGCGATCGGCGGGGTCTTGGAGTATACGTGGGTGTGGAGAGGTTGGTTGGCTCCAGGCTGAACCGGGGCGCGGGCCCGCTCCAGGTACGCCAAAGCGGAATCTGGCCGACCGGCTAATAGCTCGTGGCGGATCATCGCATCGAAGACGTTTTCGGTCGTCTCGTGGAATGTTGCCCGCATCTCCGAGCTCGAAAAAGCGGCTTGCTGCCGTTCGAGTACGTCGATCGCCTCGTGGATGAAGGACCGAGCACGGCGCCGCTGGCCGGCGGCTTCCGCGGCCATCCCCGCTTCGTACAACGCCTGCGGCAGGTTCATCCCGATCGCAACCGTTCGAAACGTTTCGGCCACGCCCGCTAACACGTGGAGCGCGGAATCAGGATCAGTGGCGCGCAGCCACTGACCCCGCACCAATTCGACATCGGCACGGACACGGTCACCGCCACGTCCTTCGCCCATTCGCCGCGCCCACCTCGACGCCAGGTCCAAATCCCTACGCGCCGCATCGCTACGCCGGAGCGCGATAAGATCTCGCGCCCGGGCGCGGTGGGCGCGAGCGATGACGTCTGGCTTCCCAAGGGCATATGCCACGCTCAGCACTTCATCCATCAGCGCGAGTGAGGCATGGGTCAGCCCGTCGGTGCGCGCAAAACCCGCTATGGTGGTGAGATGGTTGTTGAGAAAGTTGGAGCTTCGGTATGGTGAAAGCCGTTTCAGCCCGCGCAGGCCCTCTGCGCGACTGTCGTGTGACTGGCCAGCCAATGCGAGGCTTTCCGACAGGAGGTACGAGATGGCCCCTTGGTTCTCCGGCTCTTTTGCGCGGAAGATGAGCGGCTCAGCCTGCCCGTAATAGCGACTCGCGTCCTCGTAGCTCCCCTGCCGGAGCTGGTTTACGCCTCGTGCCCAAATCGCCTTACCCATCAGCCCGGGCTCTTGCACCGTTGCTTCATTCAGCACGAAAGCCAGGCGCCGGTCCGCATCGTCAAACCGGGCGAGATTGATATCCGCCGCTGCATGGTAGAACGCTGCCCATCGGGCGGCCGGGGACCCTTCCGAGCGCAGCGCTTTTTCGGCGCTCTGGAGAGATGCCGCAGCCTTTTCGTATTGTGCCTCATAGTAAAGGCGGTACCCGGACGCCAGGCGGATATGTCCCTCTGCCAGGGTGGCGAGGCGCGCAGGCGCGTTGGAGGCGCGGTCGATGGCGGCGACCGCGAGCGCGACGCCATGGTCCGCCCCGATCGAATCCGCAGCCTCGCCAATGCCGCGGGCCAGGGCCAGCATACGAGTGGCGCGCAGCGTATCTGCACCGGACAACGCCGTTCCCCAGTTGCCCAGAATCATGAAGGCGCTGTCGCGCGCCGCGTGAGGTGCGTGTCGAACCAGAGCCGCGATTCGGCTACGGGTCGCGGCGTTCAACGGCTCCGGAGGAGCGGCGAGGACAGACCCCCAAGTCGCCTTCATGGGTACCCGAGAGACCCACTGAGCGTACCTTTCGGCCTCGCTACGCCAGCGGCGATCTCGCTCAATTGCCAGGTACCGCGCCCATGCACGCTCGGCGCTCCCGATCAGGTACAGACGTTGGAGTATGAGGGCGCGGTTGAACAGGATAGAGAGATCAAGCGAGTCGGCGGCTGCGGCGCGTTCCACGGCGTCGAGCGCGCGCAGCATGGGGGTGAGTTGCTGAGTTCGCTCACCCATTGCAAGGTACGCTACAGCAAGGTCGTTGAGGACGCCGGCATCACCTGGGGCCAGTTGATGCGCCTGCTGCAGCGAGGCCGCCGCGCGATTGAGTGCTGGAAACTTCGTGTCGGCGAACTGCAATTCGACCAGTGCGGTGCCACGGAGCACCGCGATTGAGGAGTCGGGTGGCCGCGCGCGGAGCACCTCGCGATGTGCGTTAGCGATACGGCGAAAGCGACGGGTGTGGGGCTGAATCGGCGGACCGCAGCGCATCCGAGGTATGAGCGCGATAGCCTCCACAGCCACACATGGCCGCCATTTCGTCTGCGCGGCGAGCCGCCCGGTGGTGAAACGCTCCCCACGAAGAACGTTCACCAGGTGCTCACTGGGCGTTTCGCTGGTCACAAACGCGGATGCATATGCGGCCACAAGCACCACCGGCACCAAAACGATAGTCAAGCAGCTGGCGAGTTTAGGACGATGCGAGTACCAGTGATTTGGCGGCATTGTTGTTCTGGATGGGGCTGTGCCCTGGCGGCGGAGACCCGGGTTCGATCAGGCCGGGTGTGTTCCGGTCATGGATATTTTTGCGATTGTAACTTCAGATTCGCAGCAGAGCAGGTCAATGCTGATGTCGTGAGGGGGTTCATGGGTGAGATCAAGGCGGTAACTTTGGTGTGGAACAGATTACCCAGCCCGCGCTAGTGACTGGTTCTCCACCCCGGCCATGACGTTCCTGCTCGTCTGCGGTGTTGACTTGCATCTAGGGCTCGCCTGGCCAGCGGCGGGGCGCGTCCTGACCGGGCTCGGCCACGCTGCTTCATGCTGAAATGGGGCCGCTGGACGCCCTAGGCCCCACGCCAGCCGGATCGGCGTGTGAGGTGGCGCCTGATGGGGACCGTGGGGAGTGGCGGCTCTCCCTGAGGCGGACACCTCAGGTGTGGAAGGCGGCGGCGAAGGCGTTCGAGGTCCGGCTGGTGGCAGACCGGAGCTCGCTACAAATTGGCGACCTGGCCGAGCAGGGCCTCGCGCGCGTCTATGAGTTGGACGGCGTGGAGCTGAATCCCCGGGACCCGTGAAGGCGTGGTTCACCCAATGCGCCGGCGCCGAGCGCTTTGTCGCGCGCGGCGTTCATGCGTTTGGTGAGCGCCTTGACGCTCTCGCCGTACCCACCCATGAGGATGTCGAACTTCGCTGTCTTCCCCGCGGCCGCCCGGACCCAGAAGCCGACGGCGTCCGCTGCCTCGCTTTCCTCGCGTACCATGAACCCGCCCACGTCGGCCCAGCGGTGCTCGATGGTGCGCCAGAACGCGAGCTTCTCGCGGAAGCCGTCCGGGCGGATCTCCAGGCGGGCGCGCAGGGAAAGATGGGCGAACACGGCCAGCACCAGGGTCGCCACTCCGAACCCGGGCGCGAGGTGCTCGGTGCCGTCCTCCATCATCATGATCGTCATGGGGATGCCGAGCCCGAGGGCGATCCAGAGGAACGGGTTCTTCCACCAAACGGACTTGAGGACGACGACCGCGCCATCCTCTGGCGGAACGGCGTCCATCATTCGCCGCCAACGGTGATGCGCACCTCGTCGCCCTCGCCGGTGGGGGCCAGGGCGCGGATGGTGTGGGGGCCGGGGATGAGGGGCCAGCGGGCGCCGGGGACTTCGCGGCCGTCCACGGACCAGCGGACGGGGCCGGTGCGGCCGGATGCGCGCAGCGAGAGGGTGGCGTAGCGGGCCTCGACGCCCAATGGCACGGAGTAGTGGTCGCCGCCGCGGGGGGTGACGATGCGGAAGCGGTCCTCGCCGGCGCCGGAGGCGGAGGCCCAGCGCCCGCCCTGGCCCGACGCCCACTCCGCGTACTCCGCAGGGAGCGACAGGCGGCCGCCGCGCTCCCAGTCGTCATCTTTGGAAGGCTCGGTGCCGGGGATGAACCACTCCACCAGCGACTCGCACCCGCCCGCGGCGCGCATCCCCGAGAGGCGGCAGACGCGCACGGGCACGAGCCCCGCATCCTCTGGCGCGGGGAGCACGCCGGGGGGACGGCGCGAGGCGGCGGCGAGCATGGAGCGGTAGAGCAGGGGACCGGCGCCGGTGATGCCGCTCACGCCCTCCATCGGCCGGCCGGTGAAGTTGCCCACCCACACGGCCACGGTGAACCCCTTCGTCACGCCCACGGCCCAGTTGTCGGTGAAGTGGCGGCTGGTGCCCGTCTTGGCGGCGGCGGGGAAGGGGAAGTCGAACACCGTTTCGGTGCCGAAGCCGGGCGCGCGCGCATCGGCGTCGCCCAGGATGCTGAGCACCAGCGTGGCCGCCTCGCGCGACATCACCCGCTCGCGGCGGGCGGGGCCCTGGCCGGGCTGGACGGGGGTGAAGCGCGCGGGCATCCACTCGCCGCCGTTGGTGAGGGCGCGGTAGGCGCTGGCGAGCTCCAGCAGGGTTACGTCGCCCGTGCCCAGCGCCAGGCCGAGGCCGTAGTGTGACGCGCCCTGCGTGAGCGACGCGAAGCCCGCGCGGTGCAGCGTCTCCAGCAGCGCATCCACGCCCACGCGGTCCGCAAGCTCCACGGCGGGAAGGTTGTACGAGCTGGCCAGAGCCTCCCGCGCGCGGACGGGGCCGTGGAAGCGCCGGTCGTAGTTCTGCGGGCGATACGGGCCCAGCGAGCTGGCGAAGCTGCGCGGCACGTCCGGCAGGACCGTCGCGGCGGTGTGGCCGCGGTCGAAGGCCAGGCCGTAGAGGAACGGCTTCAGCGCCGATCCGGGCTGGCGCGGCGAGGTGACCATGTCCACCTGGCCCACCTCGCGCTCCCAGAAGTCGGGCGATCCCACCCACGCCAGCACCTCGCCCGTGGCGTTGTCCAGCACGACCGCGGCGGCGTGGCGGCCGCCGCGGTCGCCCAGCGTGCGCACGGTGTGCCGGACTTCGGATTCGATCAGCGCCTGCAGCTCCAGGTCGAGCGAGGTGCGCAGGGTGCCGTCGCTGGGAAGATGGCCCGCATCCGCCTCCTGGAGCAGGCGGGCGGTGAAGTGCGGGGCGAGGAACGCCGGCCCGGTCCGCGGCGGGAGCACGGGCTCGGTGCGGGCGCGCGCGACTTCTTCCGCCGTCGCCAGCCCGAGCTGCCGCATGCGCGCGAGCACCACGTCGCGGCGGGCGCGGGCGCCGGCGGGGGATGCGAACGGGTTGTTGCGCGCGGGGGAGCGGGCGATGCCGGCGATCAGCGCCGCCTGCCCCAGGCTGAGCTCGCGCGCCGACGCGCCGAAGTACAGCTCCGCCGCCGCCGAGACGCCCACCGATGCCCGGCCGAGCGGCACGCGGTTGACGTACTGCTCCAGGATGGCGCGCTTGGGGAGGTGCGCCTCCAGCCGGAGTGCCCAGAGCGCCTGGCGCACCTTCCCCGGCAGGGTGCGGCCGGTGGGCACCAGCAGCCGCGCCGTCTGCATCGACAGCGTCGACGCGCCCGCCCGGCGCCGTCCCGCCACGTTGTCGCGCAGCGCGCGGCCCACGGAGCGCACGTCCACGCCGTGGTGCGCGAAGTAGCGGTGGTCCTCCGCCGCCACGAACGCCTGCACCAGGCGCGGATCGACTTCGGCCAGCGGCGTCCATCCGCCACGGCTGCCGTCCACCGTGCGCGTCGCGCGCAGGGGGAGCCCGGCGCGGTCCTCCATCACCAGGCGCGTCACCGGCTTTGGGGATGCGACGTCGGACGGCAGCGGCAGGGCGATCCACGCGGCGGCGCAGGCGGTGATCGCCGCCATCCCGACTAACGTGCGCAGGATCCAGCGCTTCACGCGGGGCCGCGTGATCGCAGGGCGGTTCCACCTCATGGCGCGGCCGTGGTGACGACGAATGTGCCGCCGCCGCTGCGGCCGTGGACGCCGGGGTTGTACATCTCCTCGGCGTGGGCGGGCGCCATGGTGAAGCGGCCGGCCGTGGTCGCGCGCGCCAGGTAGGTGGCGTTGTAGCTGCCGCGCCACAGCGTGCGGGCGAAGTAGACCACGCGGTCGTCGCGGATCTCGGTGTGGTCGAACGGCGACCACATCCCCGCGTCCCAGCTTCCAAAGAGCCAGCTTCCCGCGTCCGCGCCGGGCTCCGGCTCTGGGGCCAGGACGTCGGGCGCAAAGGGGCTGACGGTGCGGAGGCTCAGATCGACCGCCTCCAGCCCGGCGGGGAGGGGATCGTCCAGCACCACCATCACCCGCTCGTCGGGCACACGGATGCGCAGGCGCACGCGGACGACCTGGCCCTCGGCGACGCTGGTCAACGGCCGGCGCGTATCCACCGACTCGTACCACCGCTCCACCGCGATCCCCTGGTCGCGCGGCGTGAACGACGGCTTTGCAGCCCGCTCGCGCACGCCCAGGTGGTAGAAGACGGGTCCGCCGGCACCCACGCCCTGCAGCGTGACGCGCAGGACCTTTTTGCCATCCGGGCGCGTGGTGACCAGGCCCTCCAGCGAGCGCAGCGAGTCGAGCCCGCCGTCCGTCTGGCGCGCGCGGCGCTCCGCCACCACGCGCCCGTTGTGCACGATCCTCACGGTGCGGTCCTGCGCCCCGCGCGGCACGAGCTGCTGGTAGCGGGTGAGCGCGAGGACGGCCCAGGCATAGTCCTGCGTCGTCCACAGGTAGTCGCGCTCGGCGCGGCTCTGCTGCACGATCGATTCGACCAGCGCGCCCACGCCGGGGTTGGACGGCTGCAGCGCGAGGGTGGCCGAGAGCAGCCGCGCCGCGGGCCGCACGCGCGATGCGAAGTAGAAGCGCTCGCGGTACGCCGTCGCGGGGAGCACCGCGCGCGCGCCGCGGATGGTGACCGTCGCCCACGCCGCGTCCAGCAGGCGGCCGGCGGGCTCCCGAGCGCCGCGCCGGGCCAGCATCTCGGCGAGGGCGAGGCGGTCTTCCCACGCCATGCGCGCGGCCTGGCCCAGGAGCTGGTTCTCGGCGGGGACGTCGGGGCGGCCCAGGCGGCTCAGGAAATCGGCCGAGGCAACCCGCTCGGCCAGGAGCCAGCTCGTCTCGCGGGCGCGGTCGCCCAGCACGGGCGCGAGCTGGGCTGGGTCGTGCAGCGCGCGCGCCACGTAACGCCCCGCCCGCGCCAGCACGCTGTCGCTCACGTTGATGCCGGCGCCGCGCGCCTCCAGCAGCGTCCGCCCTACGTACGCCGTCAGCCACGGCGACGTCCACCCGCGCGCGTTCCACAGCCCGATGCCGCCGTCCTCGCGCTGCCGGGCGCTCACCGCGCGCACCAGCCGCTCGATCCGCTGGCGCGTGTCCGCCGGTGCAACGTCCGGAGCGCCCGCACGCTGCGCCCGGTACAGGGCGATGAGCGAGATGGCTTCGCTGGCGAGCTGCTCCGTGCAGTCGTACGGATACGAAGCCAGCGCGCGGGCGTACGCCTGCACCAGGGTGAGCGGCGAGGTGCCGAAGCCCAGCTCCAGCCGCGAGCGGACGGGGTCGGTCTCTTCGGGAAGCACCATCTCCACCGTCGCCGTGTCGCGCAGCATGCCGGACGCGGTGTGGAAGACGGGGCGGTTGGCCGGGCGGATGGGGATCGTCACCTGCACCGCGTCCGTCTCGCCGCCGCCCTCCACGCGGAAGCGGAAGGTGGCGCTGTCCCCCACGGGCGTGGTGAAGTGGAAGCGCGCTTCCGCGCCTCGCCCCGCGGCGAGCTCCACGACCTGCCGCGGGGCTTCGAGCGTGACCGACGTGGCATCCGCCATCACCATCACCCGCTGCGGCGCGCCGGAACGCTGGTTCACCACCGTGCCCGCGAGGAAGTCGTCGCCCTCGCGGATGAAGCGCGGAAGGGAGGGGCGCGCCAGCAGCGGCTTCGTGGCGACGAGCGACGTGTCTCCCGCGCCGTATCGATCGCCCGCCGTCACCGCCACGGCCATCACCCGGAAAGTGGTGGCGTTGTCCGGAAGGTGCGCGGATGCGACCGCCTCGCCGTTCGCGCCGGTGATCACCGAGCCCAAAAAGAAACCCGTGGGCCGGAAGCGCGAGCGCAGGACGCCCGCGAGGTCCTGCCCGCCGCCGCCGCCGGGGCTGCGCGAGCCCTTGGGACCTTCCGGAACCTGCGGCGCCACGGACACCAGGTTGCTCCCCAGCCGCATGCCCAAACCGCGCGGCTGGTAGATGAGATCGATGGGGTCCGGCGTCGTGTAGCGGGTGAGCGAGAGCACGCCCTCGTCCACGGCCCAGAGCGTTACTTCCGAAGCCTGCGGGCGCCCGGCCGCGTCGCGCACGCGCACCCGGACGCGCGCCGTGTCGCCGGGGCGGTACTCGGCCTGAAGCGGCTGCACGTGCACGTCCAGGCGCTTGGACTCGGGCGTCACCGTCAGCTCGGCGTAGCCCACGCGCAGCGTTGGGCGGCCGGGGTCATCCACCGTCCCCGGCCGCGACGTGCGCCCGCGCACCAGGATCACGGAGACGAACGCGTTGGGCGCGAATTCCTCCGTGATGGGGATGCGGATCGTCTGCGTGCCCGAAGTGACGCGGATGCGCCGCTGCTCCAGCACGCGCTCGCGCTCCACCGTCACCCACGCCTCCGCGTCGGTAAAGGGCGCGGCGAGGAGGATGGTGGCCGTGTCGCCCACGGAGTAGCGCTGCTTGTCCGCGACGATGTCCATCTTGAACTTGCCCTCGTCGTTCCAGGGCACCCACCCGCCGCCCACCACCCAGCGCGAGAAGCTGGTGCGCACCTCGCGCCCCTGCGCGTCCTCCGCCTCGAAGTGGACGGTGTACTCGCCGCCCTCACGCGGGGTGAAGGCGCAGGGCTGCGGCCCGCGGCCGGTCGTGAGATTGCACGTGGACACGGTGTCGCTCACCCACTGTCCCACCTCGTCCACGACCCCGTTCCGCTCGCGCCGCACGCGGTGCCACTCGCGCCGCACGACGGCGCCGCGCACCGCCACGCCGCCCACGCCGCGCCCGTCCGGCCGCACGGCGATGACGTCCACGCGCACCGGCGCCCCCGCCGTCCAGAACCACCCGCCGCCCTGCACCTTTGCGCCCAGGTAGAAATCCGCCGGGTGCAGCACTGCCGACGCGACGTCCACCACCGACTGCCGGTTGGCGTCCACCACCTCCGCCAGGATGGTGAGGCGCGCGGGACGCCCGTCCGGCTGCGGCTGCGCCTTCACGCGCAGGTCGCGGTAACCCCGCGCATCCAGCGTGTCCACGCCGCTCCCCACCGTCTGCTCGCCGGTCTCCTCCTCGTCGAACCCGCCGGACTCCTCGCCGATCTGGTATCCTTCCGTGCCAGGGATGGTGATCTCCCATGGCGACAGCGACGTCTGCCGCGCCGTCCAGCGCACGGGGGCGCGGGCCATCGGCGCGCCGAAGAGGTAGCGCGCGCCCACCGTGGCCGTCACCGTCTGCCCGGCGAAGCGCGGCGCGCTGTCGGTCGTCACGCTCACCAGGAACTCGGGCGGACGATACTCGGCCACCTGGTAGCTCGTCGCGCCCACCTCGCGCCACTCGCCCTCGCGCCGCATCTCGATGCGCACCGCGTAGCTCCCCAGCGGCAGCTCGGCAGGGAGGCGCATCGTTTGGTGCGCCGTGCCGAAGCCGCTCAGCGCCACGGTCGCCTGCCGCATCGGCTTCCCCTCGCGGTCGTCGAACGTCCAGCGCAGCGAGTCGCCGGGCGCGGGCGGCGCCAGGCCACCGAGCGGCCCCCGGCGCACGATGGCCTTGGCGTACACCGGCTCGCCGGGACGGTAGATGCCGCGCTCCGTGAACACCGCGCCCGCGGCCGGCGTCCGCCCCTCGCCCCACGCGCTGTACACGCCGAACTGCCAGGGCGAAAGGTCGGGATCGTACTCGCTCACCCCCACCAGCGCGCGGTCGTCCGCCGCCTCGGCGGACACGTAGCCCTCGAACGACTCGTCGCACTCGTCGCTGCAAGCACGCCCGCCGCGCACCGTGGGCCGGCGGAAGCCCGCCAGCGTCGCGATCCCCCGCGCGTCGGTGCTGCCGGTGGCGCGCACGGCGCCCGCGGTGTCGTGGAGCATCACGCTCACGCCCGGGCGCGCCTTCCCATCGCTCACCCCCGTCACCCACACGACGGCCTGGTCCACGCCGACGCGCGCGTGCACGGCCAGGTCGGTGACCTGCACCAGCGCCACGGGCGCGCCGCCGTCGTCGATCGTGTCCACGCCGCGCCCGCGCACCCGCACGGCCAGCAGCGTGCCCCGCCGCGGCGTGCGCGCATCGGGCGCCGGCAGGCGGACACCCGTGATGGAGCTCACGTCTCGCGCGGCTCGCGTGGGCACGCTGCTGCGCGCGGCGGTGGGCGCGAGCCGGCTCCACGCGTCGGCCCAGCGGCCCCACCCCTGGCTCAGGAAGACCTTCTCCATCGAACGCGGCACCTCGGCCACGGCCACGCGCAGCGTATCGACGTTCACGTGCTGCACGGCGAGCGTGCGGAAGCCCTCGCGCTCCACGATCATCTTGCCGTGCGGATAGACCACGGACGGCGGCACGCCCGGCGTGGCGAAGGTGCTCGTCCCCGCGGCGGGGAGGCGCTGGCCGAACTGGTCCGCCAGGGCGGGATCGATCGTGATCGTGTAGCTCTGCCGCGGCTCCAGCCGCCCTTCCAGCCGCCAGTGGTCGGAATACTCTGAGGTGTCGCGGATGACGAACGCGCGGTTCGC
Organism: Longimicrobium sp.; assembly: GCA_036387335.1. Classification (NCBI taxonomy): domain Bacteria; kingdom Pseudomonadati; phylum Gemmatimonadota; class Longimicrobiia; order Longimicrobiales; family Longimicrobiaceae; genus Longimicrobium; species Longimicrobium sp. The sequence goes on along the minus strand of DASVTZ010000029.1, from coordinate 11,433 downwards.
GCCCCCGCTGCGCGCCAGGCGCACGTGGCGCAGCACGTCCGCGCCTTTCACGGGAGTGGAGAAGACGACCGTCGCGGGCCCGTAGTGGCAGCTCCCCGTGCGCGGGCAGCCGGCGTGCAGCACGCGGAACGGACCGTACGTGGCGAACGACCAACGCACGGGCGTTCCGCGCACGCTGTCCATGCTGGCGGGAAGCACCAGCTCGGCGTCGCACCCGGGCGGCAGCGGGCGCACGGGCGCGAGCTCCACCACGCGCCGCAGGTCGTGGGTGGTGTCGTTCCCGGTCGCGCCCATGTAGCGGAACCACTCGGGATCGTCGCCGTTGCGCGGGCGCTGCGCGACGAGCCTGAGCGGCACGGGCGGCGCGCGGCACTCCGCGGCGGGCTCCACGCGCGAGGCCGCGGCCAGCGCCTGCGCGTCCGTCTCGCTGCTCATCAGCACGCGGAACAGCGGGGACGGCGGCAGGTAGCGCGGGTTCTGGTTGGGCCCCACGGGGTCGCCCGCCAGCACCCGCGCGCGCTCCACGTGAAAGGTGAACTCGTAGGGCTTCGACAGCCGCGCGCCGTCCATCGCCGCGAAGTTGTCGCCGATCCGCACGCGGAAGTCGGCGCCGGGCCGCAGCGGCGCCGCGGGCGTGAAGCGCAGCGTCACGGGGTCGCGCCACTCCACCCTTCCAGGGACGGAGGGCTCGATGCTGAAGATGCTCTTGGGGTCCACCGTCTCGTCCAGCCCGCCCGCCACCGGCCGGTCGAACGTGACGGTGATGACTTCCATCGGCGCTGCGCTTTCTTCAGGCGAGGTGCGCAGCACCCCCAGCACGCGGCCGGGAAGCTGGCTGGCGCGCGAAGAACCGAAGGCGAGGGTCCCGGAGAGGCCCAGGACCGCGATCAGCAGGAGAGTAGACCGTCGCACGCTGGGGAGGTGTGAAAAGGCGGGGAGGGAACCGACCAAAGTGCAAGATACGGATTTCCGGTCTGGACGACAGGTTTATCGCAAGTGGCGCAGCCTGCCTGTCGCCGTGACCTTCGTGCGGGTTCGCGTGCGCCTCCACCGAGCCTGGCTCCAGGAGCGCGCAGGCGATTCACTTCATCCCAATCACGCACTGCCGATGGCGCTCACATCCTGCCGGTTGGAGTACCGCTGGTATCCCGGCGCTGACCGCTACACCTCGTACGAGATCGAGAGCCCGGCGGACGGAGCCGTGAGGCGGATCACGGACAGCGGCTTCGCGGCGGCGGACTAGCGAGCTACACGCCGCGACGGTTTTCAGGGAGCACACCGGCTCCATTCACCAGAACAAGCGAGGAGAGCATGGACCCCACCCCTGCGCCACCGATCGCAGCCAGCACCGGGAGCAGCATGGTCGCTTGCGCGAACTGCGCGACCCGAAACCTCGCCACCAACGTTCTCTGCACGTCGTGCGGGAACCGGCTCAGAGGAGGCAGCGCGGAATCGAGCACGCCGGCCGTCGCCGCGATTCCCGGCGATGAAAGCGCAAACGCGCTCCGTGTATTCGCCTGGTTCGGGCTGATCGGCGGAGCAATCGCGGGTTTCCTCATCTACGGCGAGTATGGCACTGTCGAAGTCCCGACCGGCTTTGGTTACACCGCCACGAGAACCAACCCGGTGGCGGGCTGGATCGCCATCGCCGTTTTCGTCCAGGGCCTTGTATCCTGCGTCCTCTTTCACGGCGTGGCCGCCGCTGCGGAGAACACGGCGGAGATTCGCCGCGTGCTTGCGGGCATGAGTACAAGGTAGAAGCGAATCACCCTCAGGGGCGGCACCTGGTCCGGAACCGATCCGCTTTCAGCGCGCCTCGAGCGAGGGGTGCCGTCCGGCGGCTGTATCCCTCGCCAGGCGCCGGAATACGAGCAGGTGTCCAAAGATCGCGGCGGGTACCATGACGGCGGGGAGCCAGACGTAGGGAAAGGTGGTGATCCACACGTTCGCCGGCTCGTTCCAGAACATCCGCAGAGGCGTGGGAGCGGAGAGGACCGCGATCACGAGGACATTGGCGAGCAGCAAGCTCCCCAGCACGGCCCAGGCCGCTACCAGCGCGCGCGGCGCGCGCCCGTACGCCGCCAGCACGCCCACCACGATGGCGAGCGCCCCGCTCACCACGTCGAAGTTCAACCCCTCAAAGCTCATCTGCACCGGCATCAGCCCGACCTCCGCCGCGCGGTGCATCATCAGCTCCAGCGGCAGCCGGAAGCCCTGCACGCCCACCAGCAGCGAGAGCGGGATCTCCGCCGCCATCCGCGCGCCCAGGCGCGAGCGCGCCGCCCACACCGCACCCCCGGCGCCGCCGGCCACCACCAGGAGCATGGTGGGAGGGATGGGCCAGAAGCGCAGCGCCCCTGCCGCCGCGGCGGCGCCCGTAGCGGCGAGCCACCCCGCCAGCACCGCAGCCGCGATCCACCCCGCGCGCCGTCCGGCCACATGCCCAACGGCCCAGGCCGCGATCCCCGCTAGCGCCACCGCCAGCACGACGAAAAAGATGGGGAGCGAGTCGGGGATCATGCGGCTTGCTGGTCACAGGTGGGGTGGACAGGTGTCCGCGGAGTGTAGCTTGCCGGTGCGCTCCCCCGGCAGGGTAATCTGACCCGCGTCTGGAACGGTTGTTGGAGAAGGCGGAGGGCTAGCACAGGCGACGCGATGGATGGGCGGTTGCCGTAGCGCGGGGAGGGGCACGCCGAGAACGGCAACCGCGTGACTCACACCAAGACAATGGAGATAGAGAGGAAGAACAGCGGAAAGCCGTTCACCGTGGCTTGTATTCCCAGGTTTGTGTAAGCCGTCTGTCGCGTTCGCTGCACGGGTGCGCTTTCTGTCGCGCCCACAAGCCTCGCCGGGGTGTTGCTGTTGCTCTGACCCCAACCACACCCATGGTCGGGCCCCTTCTACACGCCCTGTCCGAAACAATGCAGATGCATACGCGCCTTTTCACGCAGGGCGGAGCGATTTAGGTTGCGGCGGTAAAGGGAAAGTTTACTCCGCTCACCTCATCCAGAGCCCATCCGGGGAATCAGCAGATGAGTTCTTTGGAGCCGCAGAAGGCATTCGGCCGGTCCCAAACGCGGCCCTGGCTTGCAGCTCCACCGCTCCTCCGCGGGGAGGCGCACGTAGAGGCGATTGAAGTGCTGCTCGAATTGCCAGACGCAGTCGGTCTCCGCCTCTGGCAGCACATCCGCTTCGTGACGCAATGGATTCTTCACCCGGAGTTGCGCGCCGGTATGAAGCGCGATCAGGAGACCGATCTTACCAGAGAGGGGGTGCCGGGTCTCCCCGCCGTGCTATCGGGAGCGTTTGCGATACTGGACGCGCTCCGCACCGCTCCCGATGCAGGGTCAGAGGAAGAGGTAGCACGGGCATGCCAGATGATCGCGACGTGGGCGAAAGGCGAAAGCTGGCAGGCGACGAGTCTCGCCTTCCGTCAGGCCGCAGCACTCCTGAGCTCCACTGATCCGAGGCTCGCCTGTGAAGTTGGCCGTGAAGCACGGGACTGCGGGGACACAGCCCGGGCGGAGTCATGGTTTCGCAAAGCCATCCGGCTGGCACGTGGGAAGGATTGGGAGACATACACGCTCGCCTATCTGGTCCTTGCGGGCTTGTACATGAGGACCGGCAACTATCCGGCGGCGAAAGCACTCGCAATGCGCGGCCTCAAGACGAGCCTGCGCAGGCGTGTGAAGAGCTATACGGGCTTTGCTTACCATGATCTCTTCGTAATCGCAGCAGAGACGGGGAGGGTGAAAGAAGCCAATGAGCTCGCGGCCCTTGCATTCGAGACCTACGGCCGCACTCACGGGCGAATTCCGGCGCTGGCGCATGACGTTGCCTGCTTCTGGTTGAACCAGGGACAGTTTGCGCGCGCTCTCACCGTTTTCTCTGCTCTCTCATCCTCGTTCGTGGAACCAGCGGACCGTGCGCTGATCGCGGCGAATACCGCTCGGGCGGCAGCGGGGCTTGCGGATGGAAAGACGTACGAGAGAAAGGGTCGCGAAGCCATACGCGCCTTGAACCGGCCAGTGAGCAAGGCGAGGGCTGGCGAGGTATACCTCGCGTTAGCAAAGGGTGCGGGGCTCGCCGGGAACATGCTGGACGCGGAAAAGTGGGCGCGGCATGCCCACCGGATAGCATCTGAAAACGGGCTCGCCCAGCTCCGCATGCAAGCAGAGGCAGAACTGGACGCGGCCAGGGCCGAGAGCCGACTCGATCGAGCCGGAGCGGTCGAGAGCCTCAACGTCAAGGATCGCGCTGAACAGCTCGCGAACGAATTCGTTCAGACTCTCGGGACCACTCCCGTGCTCAGTCTGGCTCGCTCGTGCTGAGGGTGGTTGGCTCGCGCGCGGAACTGGTGGTTGAGTCTGACGGAGGCGGCTTCACGGCGAGGCCGCTTCCCATATACCCGCCGCCTTCAAGGGATGGCTTCGAAGGGATGATGCGGCTCCGTGCGGGAGTGTCCGTCGGTGAATTTGAGCAGCCAGCCAGGGCGAGAAGCACGAGCGCTACGGTGACGTTTCTCATGTTGGTGCTCCGGTAGAACGGGGGAATGATCGCCTAGCGGCCCGTATGGCCCACCGAATTATCATTTTTTCGGACAACTCATGCAATCCGAAATCCCCACGCTCTATTTGCTGCACGATGCGCCGGAGGTGGAGGCCGCGCTCCGGCGCAACCTCGGCCCAACGTGTCGGCTGCGCGTTGTGGCGGATTGGACAACCCTTCGGGAGGCGCTGAAGCGATGCGCGCCGAACAGCGTAGTCGTGGTGAACCCGTACCTTGCGGCTACACCTCCGGGTGCGTTGTCTGAGCAGTTGTTCCGAATGCTGGCGCAGTGCCCTTCTTCGCCAGTTGTGGTGGCATTCGAGGTGATCCCTGACCGGATCAGCGACCTTCGGTGCCTTCATCAGTGGGGCGTAGCCGATGCACTCGACCTCGGTGAAGAGCTGACCTCATCGGGGATCCTCCACAGGTTCGCGGCAGTGCGCCACCATCGCATCCGGGTCGTCCTGAAGCGCGCACTGCCCCGCTCGCTTCCGATGCGGGCGCGGGCATTGATCACCGCCGCGGCCGAGGTGGTGTCCGATGGTGGACAAACAACCGACCTCGCGGAGAGGCTCCAGCTCACGGAACGAACGCTATTACGCTGGTGCCTCAAGTCGGGGCTTCCGCAGCCTCGTCGGATCTTCGTCTGGATGCGGCTTCTGCTTGCCGCGGATATGCTCTGCGAGGGCAACCGCCGATCCGTTGCCGCAGTCGCCCGCGCATGCGGCTACGCTTCCGACGCGAGTCTGCGGCACGCATTCAAGGCCGTCGTGAAGACCACGCCGGCTGAGGTCAAGGAGAAGGGTGCGCACGCGACCATCGCGCTACCGTTCAGGGATGAGCTTGCAAAGGCGCGGGCACAGGCACGAGCCGCCGCACGGTCTCCGAAGTCATATCTCAACTGAAACCAAGAGCACATCCAAACGGGCGAGGAATGCAGATGAATGGTGTGGAAACCGGCGGCACGGGTGGAATGAACGCGGATGGGTACGAGGTCTCCGTCTATCGTCTTGAGCTGGTCCGCACCGGCTCCGTCACTTCACGTACCCGGTATGCGAACAACCCCTCGCAGATCACCCACCTGTTCCGCCGGGTCGCGGGCAAGCCGGACCGGGTCTACTTCATCGCCTTCTATCTCGACTCGCAGTATCGCGTGACGGGTGCACACGTCGCGGCGGTGGGTGAGGTCAATTTCGTACACTGCCCCCCGACCTCGGTGTTCAAGGCGGCGCTCGCCGCGAATGCGTTCGCGGTGGTCCTGGCGCGCAACGAGGTGTCAGGGCCCACCGCCCTGAGCGAGGTGGACGTCGAGCTGGCGCACCAGATGGAGCTCGCCGGCGCCGTTCTCGGGATCGTGGTGCTCGACTACGTGGTCGTGGGGAGCAGAGGGGCCGTCTCACTTCGGCGGGCCGACCGGATGCTGATGCCGGATGCACCCAACGAAGTCTCGGACGAGGAGCTGGACGCAAGACTCTGGCGGATGCGCAACTGGCCGGGCGCTCCACCCTCGCCGCCGGCAGGTACGAGCGGCGAGCCGTAGAGGCCGGACGATGGCGAACGCTTCCATCGGCGCCGGACCGTCGTCCGACAACGTATGCAGCACGCCCAGCACTTCGGCCGGGAAGCTGCTGGCGCGCGAAGAAATCAGTGCGAAAGTCCCGGAGAGCCCCAAGAAGATGAGCAGCAGGAGAGTAGACCGTCGCACGGGGGGAGGGATGTAGAATGGCGGGGAGGGAACCTGCCTGCGTGCAAGATACCGATTTGCGGTGCGGAGAACTGGGTCATCTCGAAGGAGAGAAAACCACGCCCGGCGCGGCTGCCGGGCATGGTGCGGCGGCGAGGACGTTCCGCGTCGGGAGCGAGGACGCCAGCACGGAGTGCAGGGTACGTTCGAAGGTGTTCCTATGCCAGCGCGCTCGAGGCGGGAGCGTCTCTCCCGCAAACGCGCGTCCGGATGTTGTAAAGGCCGATGCATTCGGCGTCTCTTTTGGGGCACGGATGCCGGGGCGCGCGTGCCCCACTGGGACAGCAAGGACTTATGACGACGTTTTCCATCGCGCACAACGGGCGTCGCGCGCCTGCACCGCCGTGCCCGGCCGGCCAGGTCATAAATAGCCGATACGAGGGAGGTTGCCTCGCGCCGGCGGTCCGGCTTTGCGCGGGCGCAGAGTCCCGTACGGAGCGGTCGGCGCTGTGCCTCTAACCGGGCACCAAACCTGCCTGCGCCAGCCGGTCCGGCGGAAAAATGGGAGCCGCGGTCCTACTCTTCCACATCAGGGCATCTCCCGTTCCCGGCTGATCGACAGATGGGTTTCAGACTTTGAAGTCTGCTTTGCGAGCGCATTTGAGGATCATTTACGTCCGGAAACACCCGTTCTGATTTTCGTCTTACGGTTTTTCGATCTCCTGATTAACCCTTCCCACTGGAGGAGACCCACACGGCGCAGTCGTCAATGACCCACAATACAGGTTGGTATTTTCATCTTCGATTCGGGAGTGCCACATGTACGCGCCGATTGCGCCGCCACCCCTCTCGTCTCTGCGCCTGGGAAACCAGGCCTCTCCCCTCCAGGGAACCGTTGCCCCGCCGAACGGACTGCTGGCCCGCGCGCTGGACCTGCTGCGCGACGGCGTGGTCTTCGTGGACCTGGACGAGCGCCCCGTTCACGCCAACGCCACGCTGCTGGGCATCCTCGCCGAGCAACCCGACGCGGAGGACATCCGCCGCGAGATCCGCCGCTTCGTGGAGTCGCTGGGCGCGCTCGCACGCCGCGGCCATCGCCACCAGGAGGCGATGGAGGAGCTGGCGATGCGCGACTTCGACACCTCGGAGGGAAGCTACCTCCTCCGCGGCAGCATGGTTCGCGCGGACGTGGAGCCGCGCGCCGCGCTGCTGCTGGTGGCGCTGGAGCCCGCCGGCGCCGAGTTCCTTCCCGCGGAGGTGCTGCGGGCCCGCTACAGCCTGACGGCGCGGGAGGCACGCGTGGCACGCCTGGTCACGCTCGGCCTTTCCGACGCGGAGATCGCAACGCGGCTCTGCATCTCCCTCCACACCGCGCGCCACCACACGGAGCACCTGCGCCAGAAGCTGGGCGTACGCTCCCGCGGCGAGGTGGCCGCCCACGTGCTGCGCGTGGGGCGCCGCGCCGCGGAAGCGCGCTGACTCTCCCACCGCTACTGCCGCCCCGCCGAGCGCGACGGGGCGGCGCTCGGCGTGCCCCCGACGGCCATATACGCTCGAACGGGCGAGGATGCCCGCGGCCGGCGGAGGCGCGGAGCCGCTGGAGGCCGTGAGATGCGGGGCGAGATGGGCGTCCGCGGGCCCACGCCGAAATGGGCATAACTGCCCATGCGACGGGTCTGAGCCGGCGGTAACCTGCGGACCGTTGCACCGCGGCGGGCCGGGCGTACACGGCCGGTTCCGCACCATCCGGTGTCGGCCGCGGACCGCCGCGGGAAGCGAACATCGCCGGCACCGGGCGCGGAGAATGGGCAGATCTGCCCATGTGGCCTCACCTGCCCGTTCGTATCCTGACCGGCGGGCACTTCAACGGCGCACCGGCCGCCCGGCCCGACACCTCCCGCGCCGGCCTTCTCTCCCCCCACGCGCACCATCACACAGGAGCGGACGATGGCAGAGGGCATCCACGCAAAGCTGGGACGCGTCCGCGCGCCTCGCGTACACATCAGCTACGACGTAGAGGTGGGCGGCGCCATCGAGATGAAGGAGCTGCCGTTCGTGATGGGCGTCCTGGGCGACTTCACCGGCCACCCCACGGAGCCGCTGGCGCGCCTCAAGGACCGCAAGTTCGTGGAGGTCACCCCGGACAACTTCGACGACGTGCTGCGGCGCATGCAGCCGCACCTTTCGTTCAAGGTGGACAACCGCCTCAGCGACCAGGACGGCCGCGTGGGGGTGGACCTGCACTTCCAGTCGCTGGACGACTTCGCGCCGGACCGCGTGGCGGAGCAGGTGGAGCCGCTGCGCAGGCTGGTGGAGCTGCGCCGCCAGCTCTCAGACCTCCGCGGCAGCCTGCAGGGCAACGACAAGCTCGAGGAGATCCTCCAGGCCACCCTGCACGACCAGGAGGCGCTGGGCCGCCTGAAGCACGAGCTGGAGCCGCAGGAGGCCGCCGATGTCAACTGAGCTGCAGGGAGCCCGCCCCGCGGCCGCCGCGGAGGAGGCCGCCGAGCACCAGGGGATCCTGGACACCATCGTCCGCGAGGGGCGCTTCGGCCCCGCCGGGCCGGCGCAGGCGCGCGGCCGCGACCTGGTGAAGCGGTTCGTGGAAGAGGTGCTGGACGGCACCATGGCCGTGGGCCCCGACACCGAGGCCATGCTGAACGCCCGCATCGCGCAGATCGACGCGCTGCTCTCGGCCCAGCTCCGCGAGATCATGCACCACCCGGAGTTCCAGCGGCTGGAGGCTACCTGGCGAGGGCTGAAGTACCTGCTGTCGCAGAGCGAGACGGGGGCGAACCTCAAGATCAAGGTGCTCAACGCCTCCAAGAAGGAGCTGCTCACGGACCTGCGCAAGGCGCCGGAGTTCGACCAGAGCGCCCTCTTCAAAAAGGTCTACGAGGAGGAGTACGGCGTCTTCGGCGGCGCTCCCTTCGCCGCGCTGCTGGGCGACTACGAGTTCGGCCGCGACGGGCAGGACATCGAGCTGCTGAGCAAGGTGTCGCAGGTGGCCGCGGCGGCGCACGCGCCGTTCATCACCGGCGCCTCCAGCAACATGTTCAACCTGGAGAGCTACACCCAGCTGGACGCCCCGCGCGACCTGGCCAAGATCTTCGACACCACCGAGTACGCGCTGTGGAAGGCGTTCCGCGAGAGCGAGGACTCGCGCTACGTGGCGCTCACCCTGCCGCGCATGCTGCTGCGCGACCCCTACGGCCGCAACGGCGTGCCGGTGGACGCGTTCGACTACGACGAGGGCGTGGACGGCACCGAGCACGGCCGCTACCTGTGGGGCAACGCGGCCTGGGCGCTGGGCGCGCGGGTGACGCAGGCGTTCGGCACCTACGGCTGGTGCGCCACCATCCGCGGGGTGGAGAGCGGCGGGCTGGTGGAGGGGCTGCCGGTCCACACCTTCAAGACCGACGCGGGCGACGTGGCCATGAAGTGCCCCACCGAGTGCTCCATCACCGACCGGCGGGAGAAGGAGCTGGCCGACCTGGGGTTCGCGCCGCTGGTGCACTGCAAGGGGACCCCCAAGGCGGCCTTCTTCAGCGTGCAGTCCGCGCAGAAGCCCCGCGTCTACGACAGCGACGCCGCCACGGGCAACGCGCGCATCAGCGCGCAGCTCCCCTACATCTTCGCCGTCTCGCGTTTCGCGCACTACCTCAAGAGCATGATGCGCGACAAGATCGGCGGCTACACCTCGCGCAGCCAGGCGGAGACGTTCCTGAACCGCTGGATCAGCAACTACGTGGTGGCCAACGACGACGCCTCGGCCGAGGTGAAGTCCAAGCGGCCGCTGCGCGACGCGCGCATCGACGTGGTGGAGATCCCGGGCAAGCCGGGGGCGTACCGCGCCGTGGCGTTCCTGCGCCCCCACTTCCAGCTGGACGAGCTGAGCGTGTCGATGCGGCTGGTGGCCGACCTTCCGGCGCCGGCGGCCTGAGCGCCCCACCCCGCCCGGGGCGCGGACGCGCGCCGGGCACCTCAACCCTTCCAGAGGCACACGAACCATGGCATTCGACGCATTCCTCAAGATCGAAGGCGTGGACGGCGAGTCCACCCGGTCCGGCTTCGAGAAGCACATCGAGCTGCTCAGCTTCAGCTGGGGCGCGAGCAACACCACCACGGTGGGCTCCATGGGCTCCGGCGGCGGCGCGGGCAAGGCGACCGTCTCGTCGTTCAACTGCCTCAAGGCCACCGACACGGCCAGTCCGCCGCTGTTCCAGGCCTGCTGCGCCGGCAAGCACTTTCCCAAGGCCAAGGTCACTCTGCGCAAGGCGGGCGGCGACGCGCCGGTGGACTACCTGGTCTACGAGTTCGAAAAGGTGTACGTGGACAACATCCAGTGGAGCGGCAGCACGGGTGGCGACGACCGGCCCACGGAGTCGCTGGGGATCACCTTCGGCAAGGTGACGGTCACGTACACGCCGCAGTCCGACGCGGGCGCCACCGGCGCGCCGGTGGTGGCGAGCTGGAACCTGCAGACGGTGACGCCCTGACATGCCCGCGGCGGCCGCGAGCGCCCGCGCGCTGCTGGACGAGGGCCGTCTGGACGAGGCCATCGAGGCGCTGGGGGCGGAGCTTCGCGACGACCCGGGCGACGTCCGGGCGCGCACCTTCCTCTTCGAGCTGCTGTGCTTCGCCGGGCAGTACGACCGGGCGGAGAAGCAGCTGGACGTGGTGGCGCGCGGCAGCCGCGAGGCGGAGCTGGGCGCGCTGCTGTACCGCAGCGCCCTGCACGCCGAGCGCACCCGCCAGGAGCTGTTCGCCTCCGGCAGCCCCCCGCCGGCGGAGGACGGCCGCCCCGTGGCGGGGCGCCTGAACGGGCGGCCGTTCTCGTCCATCACCGACGCGGACCCGCGGCTGGGTGCGCGGCTGGAGCTGTTCGCGGCGGGGCAGTACACGTGGATCCCCTTTGCGCAGCTCGCGGCGGTGCGGGTAGAAGCCCCATCGCGGCTGCGCGACCTGCTCTGGGCCCCGGCCCGGGTGCAGGCGGCCGACGGCTACCCGGGCGCGGAGATGGGCGAGGTGCTGATCCCGGCGCTCTCGCCGCTCTCGTGGCGCCACGCGGACGGCGAGGTGCGGCTGGGGCGGGTGACGGACTGGGACGAGGCGGCCGCCGCACCCGTCGGGCAGAAGCTGCTGCTGGTGGATGGCGAGCCGGTGCCCATTCTGGACGTCCGCGAGCTGGAGATCGACCC